>JAQWQN010000099.1 GCA_029244465.1 Pseudomonadales bacterium | reverse complement strand
GTGTGTCGCGCTGTTGTCTGCCCCGAGTTGCGGGTCGAAGCCGATCGCCGCCAGTGCATTAAGTGCGATTGCGCCACCAAGGGCGGCTGACATTTTCTGTGTAAATGACCAAGTTGCGAAAAAAGAAGCGGACCGATTATCGCCACTCATCATGGTGTCGAGATCAATGACGTCGGCTTTCATTGAGTTCGGCAGAGTGGCAAACGCGCCGCCCGCGAAACCTGAAACGATTGTGATCGGTAGCATCCACCAAAAGTCCCCCCAACCGTGCAGTAGATAAAAGGGGTTTACGCTACCAATGGTGATGAAGCTGATTGCGTAGGCGCGGTGTTTACCGATCTTTTTTGCCAACCAAACCCAAAATGGTACGCCGATGATGTTGAAGGTATAAAAAAATGCGAGCATCACAACGGTCAGGTCTCCTGCGCCCAGAACGAAGGCGATATAGAACCCATATAGTGGCGTTGTAATGTTGAAGGCGATGGAACCGACCATGAGTGCAGAAACGAGGCGTTTAAACGGGCCGTTGTGCCACATCAGGCGCATGCCTTTCTTCAGCGGGGTGCTGCTGCTGATAAAATTCTGTTGTTCACTGACTTGAGTAACAGTCAGAAAGACGCTGATTGGCAGTAGCAACAGCATCATGATGCTGACAATCTGTAATACCGCTTTGTCACCGCCGTAGTCGAAAAAAACCAAAAAGAAAATAGGCACGAACTGCACGAGCATATTGCCGACAATCCCTATGGCAGAACGCCAGCCTGTGATGCGTGAGCGCTCGTGGTAATCCGGCGAAAGCTCTGCGGCCCAGGCGTAGTAAGGGATCAGCATCATGGTCATGGCGAGATAGACGCCCCCCAGGCAGACGATAAGATAGATCGGGCCGACGCCTTCGATGGGCTGGAAAAGGAAGTAGAAGCTCAACATCATGATGGGGGCCCCTGCGACGATCCAAGGGCGCCGTCGCCCCCATCTTGTCACCGTTCGATCACTCCAGTAACCGACGAGGGGGTCGGTCGCCACATCGAGAATTCTCGCCAACAGCAGCAAGTTCCCCACGAGCACCAGGCTCAATCCGAGCTCTGCCGTGTAGTACTTTGGCACGAATACGAGTACCGGAGTCAGAGCAAAGTGCAGCGGCATATCTGTCAGGCCATAGCAGAAGAGCTTGAACCTCGACAGTGGTTTGGTTTCAGACACAGTTGGTAGTTGTTCGCTGGTGACGACGGTTGCGCTAGCATGGATTTACGCTTGTGACTTGTAAAGTAGGGTCCTGCTAACATGACGCGACTTACTAAATCAGGCACCGTTAGTTGATCGATGCAACCGTGTAACCAATGTGGAAAATGTTGTTTGAAATATGCCGACGGCGGCTTAGTTGCGACGTCAAGTGAGGTTGATTATTGGCAAGATCAGCGGCCAGATATCTACGCTTATGTGCATCAGGGCGTGATCTGGTGTGATCCTGATACCGGTGCGCCTCTGGATGTCTGTCCCTTCCTCCAAAAGAGCGGGCAAGAGGGCGCGTATCGGTATGCGTGTGGCATCTATGCGGACCGTCCGCAAGATTGTCGCAGCTACCCTGTGAGCATTGATGACATGATTCGTGACGACTGCGAGATGATTGAAGTGAAAGACCTTCGTGACTACGCAAAAGCACAACAAACGCTAGATAGACTGTTGGACGGTAGCCGTCCACCACTTGGTAGCAACACCAGGCCTAAGGCGTTGTGGCAAAAATAAAACGTTGCACCAAAGACCCCTGGAAAAGTGATGCGTCGATTTCTATAGGTGTATGGGGGCAGCAACGAAGTATATGGCTTTGCAATGTACATCTGAGTCTTTCTGTGAGGTCCAGCGGCAAGGAGCGCAAGCCTCGTACAAAACTGGTCTGAGAGAATCGCCCGCAAGGACTGAGTCGTATTGACTTGACAGGCTACTGTTTTTTAAACAGGGTTGTGCGAGCTACAGATTCGGAAGAAGTATGGCGACTATTGGCGCGACTGATTCGGCGGATGCGACGACGTCATTAGATGGCCTGAATTCCCAAAAGTTGTCAGGCTGGACCGTAGTCAACTATTCGATGATGTACTGGCCAATCTCGATGGCCCTGCTTCCCGTTGGTGTGTATGTCCAACCGTACTATGCTGAACTGGGCATCAGCCTCTACGCGATGTCGGCCATCATCTTTTTTGCTCGTATTTCTGACGTCGTGACTGACCCCCTGATCGGTGTTTTGAGTGACAAAACACGTAGTCGTTTCGGCCGTCGTAAACCCTGGTTGGTTGTCGGTACGCCACTGATGGTGGTATCTGTTTGGATGCTGTTCTTACCCGGAGAAAACCCGACTCTTCTCTATTTCGGCTTTTGGTCGGTCATGATGTATTTAGCCTTTACTGTGGTTGATTTGCCCTACTACGCGTGGGGTGCTGAGCTCTCGACTGATTATGATGAGAGGACCCGGGTGACCACGCGGCGTGAACAGTTTCATTTCGTGGGAACGGTCTCGGCTGTAACAATTCCGCTCATTGCTGCGATCGCGATTTATCTTAGCGATACTGATTTCACGACCTTCAGTGATTTTCTTGACTCTTTTTCTGATGACTTCCGCGCAATTATGGCGTCACGTGCGGGTAATCCTGGGGTCATACTCGAGTGGCTTGCTGCGTTTATTCTTGTCTCCCTGCCTTTGACCGTAGTCATCGCTGTGATCTTTGTTGGCGAACCCGATCAGAAGGTCATCCCGAGACAGAAACCGACATTAAAGGCGAGCATTTCGGTTATACGTCGGAATGGGCCTTTTATCAGACTGATAATTTGCTATTCGTTTAGTGTGACAGGGGCGGCGATGACGGGTGCCCTCTCCTATTTTTTTGTTAAGCATGTTATCCAAGCAGGCGAGCTTTACCCAATCTACTTGCTTGTGTACTACATGGCCTCAGTGCTCGGGCTGCCGATATGGATGCGTTTATCCGGAAAAATTGGCAAACACCGGGCCTATATTGTTTCGATTGTGTGGTTTTCGGTGTGGGCATCGTGCATTCCATTTATTCCTGCAGGATGGTTCTCACTATTCCTTGTCGTGATGGTCTTGAAAGGTTCTGCGGTTGGCGCACTGCTCGCGATGCCCGCATCGATGGCCGCGGATGCGGTAGACATTGACTCTGCGCGAACTGGCCAGCAGCGCGCCGGCCTTTACTTTTCAGTTTGGGGTATGTCTAAAAAAGGTGGTACCGCACTCGGTGGTGCAATTGGTCTAGCAGCGGTGCAATTTTTTGGTTTTGATCCTCAGGCAGATCCGACCCTTGGTGGGATGTTGACAGGCAACAGCGCCAATTCACTGCTCTGTCTGACGTTACTTTATGCAATTATTCCAGCTGCCTTCAAAATTTTCGCGTTACCTTTCATTTGGGGTTATCCCCTAACTGAGGCGCGACAGGTACGCATACGAGGCCGCATCGAGCGCCGGGGCGTCGCGATTCAATCCGCGACAAGGGTTGAAGCCGCGGATAATGCACGATAGCGGTCGATGGCGTGTCGTGTCTTTGTGACGTTGCGACTTGGCGCTAAGCATTTGAGCGTATTGATTTGAATACCGTGATGACTCGGTCTCGGGCGCGTTTGTGATCAACAATCGGCCGAGGGTAGGCGAGGTTAAGCGGCGTCTTATGTGGTTCAAACAGATGCTTAACCGGTACGTCTGCTAGTTCAGGAATCCACTGCTTGGTGAACAATCCTTGGGGATCGAAGCGGCTACCCTGCGTTGTCGGATTGAATAAGCGGAAGTAGGGAGTGGCATCGGTCCCTGTTGAGGCGCTCCATTGCCAGCCGCCATTGTTTGCCGCGAAGTCGCCATCGACAAGTTGCTCCATGAAATACGCTTCTCCTTCCCGCCAATCGATTAGAAGGTGTTTGGTCAAAAACATGGCCGTCACCATTCGCAAGCGATTATGCATCCAGCCGGTTGCCCTTAATTGACGCATGCCCGCATCTACTAAAGGATAGCCGGTGCGTCCATTTTTCCAAGCTTCTAGAGATGCGGGATCTTGTCGCCATGGAATCTGATTGTATTGGCGACGAAACGCTTGACCTCGGCTCACGTGCGGAAATAGTGCCACCACATGTCTGTAAAAGTCGCGCCAGATAATTTGCTCAAACCACGCTCTGGTATGGTGATCTGCTAGTTTTTCCGGGGACTTCTGAAGTGCAGCATGTAAACATTGATTACTCGATAGCGTGCCAATGCTGAGATGTGCCGAAAGTTTGCTGGTGCCGGACAGGGCTGGGATATTGCGCGTGTGGGCATAATGGTCGACGGGGCCTTCGGTAAAGGTTTTCAATAGTCTGGATGCGTCGGCTTCGCTCGCGGGCCAGTCGGTTGCCCCTAAAGAAACGGGCACGCCAGCTAGATGGTCGACTTGCACTGGATGCACAGATGAGTCCTGCGGCGGCGGTGGTGCTAGCGGCCGTATGGCATCCGGTTGTAGTTGCTTGAGCCAAGTCTTTTTAAACGGAGTGAAGACGGAATAGGGTGCTCCCTTGTTGGTCAGCACGGATCCGGGTGGATGAGTAACACCGCCGTGACTTCGTACAACCTCGATATCGTTGGCTTGGAGGACATCGGTGACCGCTTGGTCGCGCTCAACTTCATTGGTAGGGTACTCCGCGTTGAATACGACGCGGCGCGCACCTAGATTGTTTGCGTGGGTTAATAGTGCGATCGGAACCTGCGAAAAATTTGCTGCGTCTATAAGTTGCAAAGTGATGCCAAGGCTGGCGAGTTCCTTCGCCAGTGAATTCACCGCTCTACCGATAAAGGCTATCCGTCGGTCACCGACTTTGTGCTGTCGCCATTGCTCTCCTGAAACAATAAAGCAGGCATGAACGGTGCCCTGGTCGCTGGCGTCTAGGAGCGCTGGATTATCGTTGATGCGAAGGTCGTTGCGAAACCAAACAAGGTTAACCATGCTTCTAACTAGACGTACGTTGCTAATACTGCAGCGATTAGCACGCTACAGAGTGCTCGCTGCGGTGGTGGGTTGATAGACGATGTTGGTAAACGTCGATTCGACCAGGCGTAGAAATACGAAGGACGCCTGGCCGAGCGTGCCGATCAACGCCGCTACGTAGAACGTTTGATGGGTCGCGGTTGCGCTAAACAAGATACTGACTAAGGCAAAGTAGACGGGTACGGCGAGAACCAGCGCAACGGTGGCGGCGAGACGGTCTGGTGGAAATGAACCCCTGACCGTTTTGTAAGACATCACAAAGTTGCCAATCAGAAAACCAATTAGAGCTAGAAACGCCAGAGCGCAGAGTTGCCAAGTCAAAGTTTGACTGAGTCCCATTCCGGTGACAGCAATTGGAGTTAAGGCGGCCATGACAACGACGATGTTAGCGCCGATTACCAGGCGAAGTCTGAGTAGGTCGTGTGCAGCGCCGCCCTGAACCCGCTTACGAGCGAATAAAGTAACCAGGACTGTGAAGCCCGCAAACGTTGCTGAGACTTCGGCTAAATTACTTAGTAGTTCGGTTGGCAGCTGCATCAGTTTGACCGTGGAGTCGAGGCGAGTACTTCGACGGCAACTTCGTTAGTGCGCATAAACCACGGGACAAAGGGTGGATCGTACCTTGACCAACGCGTCTCGCCGCTTTGCGACCATGATGGGGCGGCCGCCAGGGTGGCTAAAAGTTCTGACTCGTGTTTCTTGAATCGTTTTTGCGACCAACTGCCTTTATAGGTCAGGACAGCTATGGTCTGTTCGGGTATCTGTACCAGTTCGATGCCGTCGTTCGTAGGGTTGGGCAAGGTTTGCATCGACCATGACTTCGGCATACTGAACGTGATCCAGTAGCGCGAGTCTGCAGTTGATGAGGGGGCTGGTGCTTGCCCCACGGGTGCTGTCATGGAGATGTTTTGGTCTTGATCATTGGCGCCAAAGATGTAGCCTGCCAAGGGTTTAAAGCCCTTGCTGGCGGCGTCGCTGAATTCGCCAGAGACTAACGTTCTTGCAACGATGTGAGGGGCGTATTTTCGCACCTCTACTCCGCCAATCTGGTCGATCACCTGATATTCGGGCTGCTCCAGGGCGCGTGCCGGAAAGGTCGTCACAGACAGCGCGAACAGGATAAAAAATCGCCAGCGACGTACTTCCATTAGCCTTTTCCCTTCAATTAAATCCCTTAACTGGTTATTCGCGGCCGAACCGCTTTTGGATCACTGCTACGAAAAATTTTGCTCTGATGCTCCCTTCACGCACGGTGCGGTTCATTTCTAGTTGTCTGTGATCTCATTTGGGACAAAAGACGTACAAAGGGTATGAAAATTCAAACTTTAACTGCTCTCGTGTGTCTCCTCTCTGTGATCGCAACGACGGGATGCACTACGCAATCGGAGATGCCAATGCGCACGCCAGCGACAGTCGATCTCGAAAGATTCATGGGGAAGTGGTACGTCATTGCTAATATCCCGACATTTTTCGAACGAAATGCCGTTAATCCTCTAGAACACTATCGGTTGAACGAGGATGGAACGGTAGCGATCACGTTTACGTTTAATGAGGGTGGCCCAGCGGGGAAAGAGCAAACGTTGACAATGAAGGGATTCCCAAGCAGCAAGCCAGGTATCTGGAGCGTGCAGATGATATGGCCAATCAAGGCAGACTATCGCATTGCTCACTTGGATCCGGATTATGAATACTCAATTATCGGGCGTTCTAAACGAGATTATCTCTGGATTATGTCTCGCGGGCCGAAGGTCACTGAAAGCAAACTGAGCGAGCTGTTGGCCATAG
>JAQWQN010000074.1 GCA_029244465.1 Pseudomonadales bacterium | reverse complement strand
GTGGGTGCGAAGCTATGATCACGAGAGCGTTCCAGATGTCGCACAACGGGCTAGCCCTAGACAGAGGCGGCTGCTGGGTGATCTAGGCTACGATTTTCGTCCTGGCGCCTACTTTTATGTACCCAAGGATCAGGAGGCTGTGATTCTTGGCCAATGAGCCTGCTGACTGCGAGCAAAAAATCTTAGAACTACTAGGTGAGGAATCATGAGTGATGCACTGAATGTCCGGGTGAAAAATCACGTGGCGACGCTTTGCAATAACGATGCGCCCTACAATCGAATGACTCTGGATTACATGGATGCGCTTGAACGTGTCGTCCCTGAACTCGGGGCCGACGATAGCGTCCGGGCTTTGGTGTTTACCGCAGAGGGAGAGGCTCATTTCTCTGTTGGCATGAATTTAAAGCAGTTTCCAGAAGGCGTGCAACGTCTAGGGTCGTCGGATGCGGTACTTGATCAACGGTTGCGAGTGTTGAACCTGATTGAGACTCTGGGCAAGCCCAGCATCGCGACATTGTTTGGCTATTGTCTTGGTGGCGGACTGGAGCTGCCTCTGGCGTGTCACTTCAGGATCGCGGCAACAGCCGATGCCCAGATTGGTTTGCCAGAGATGGATCTTGGTGCTGTGCCCGCCTGGGGTGGCTCGGCGCGTTTGCCCCGAGTGGTCGGTCGAGACGTTGCGCTAGATATGATCTTGCGGGGCCGCAAAATATCAGGAGAAGAAGCATTGCGAGTGGGTCTGGTGAGTGCGATCTACCCAGTGAGTGAGATTAAAGCTCAAGCTCAGGCGTTAGGCGAGGCACTCGCAAAGCAGCCGCGCCTAGCCGTTAAAGGTGTGCTGGACACAATTGTTGGATTTGAATCAAAGAGCTTGCAACAGTCTATACAAGACGAGCGGGCGGCAGTGCATCTGACGCGTGGTACCGCTGATTCGAAGGAAGGCATGCGCGCATTTCTCGAGAAGCGCGAGCCTGTCTTCAACCTGGACGTTTAGTTACACTTCCCGGTTCGATTTGGGATGTCGCACATTTAGGAGAATAAATTGGCTTACGAACTACCGATCCCACGGCGGGGAATTCATACGCGTCCATTTTGGGACGGCGCGAAAGAGGGCAAATTGATGTTGCCGCGATGCATCGACTGCAACCGGGTCCATTGGTACCCAAGACATATTTGCCCGACTTGCCATTCGACTAACTTAGAGTGGATTGAGGGGAGTGGTGAAGGCAGGATCTATACTTTTGCTGTTCAGCATATGGTCTTTGGGCCTTGGTCAGAGCACGCGCCGTACGTTACTGCCTACATAGATTTACTTGAGGGAGATCGCATGCTGACTGTTTTGCGCGGCGTGGATCCAGAAAAACCCGAAGCAATTGGGATAGGCGCGCAGGTGCGGGTCGAATTTGAACAGGCGAATGATGATACGTTCATTCCCTATTGGCGTGTGGTGGGAGCGTAACGATGCCAGGACAACTCTATAAATCAGCGGCAATTGTTGGGGCTGCCGAGGCGAACCAAATTGGTTTTCTCGAAGAACCGGCAACCGCCTTACAACTTCACATAGAAGCGATCAAAAACCTCAGTGATCAGACGGGCATCCCGATCGCAAAGATCGACGGTGTTTTTTCCACAGGTTGGTCAACCGAGCTTTGTGAACACCTTGGTATCACACCGAAATACATCGATACGACAGCGGTCGGCGGATGCTCTTTCGAAATGCATGTGCATCATGCAGCGGCAGCGATCTATTCAGGAATTATTGATATCGCTCTGGTTTCGCATGGCGAAAACGGTCACTCAGCGCGAAAAATAGGCAGTGGCGGCGGCAACTACGGACGCGGTGCTGGCAACGCGTCTCCCTCGCATGAGATGACGATGGCCTATGGGCTTGGTGGCGCGCCGTCGAACTATGCGCATGCAATGGTGCGTCACATGCATCGTTTCGGCACAAAACGCGAAGACTATGCACACGTTGCTAAAGTCACTCGGGATTGGGCAACGCTAAACCCGCGTGCCGCGATGTACTCGAAGGAAAAACATCCATTTGGCGGTCCGATAACCGTTGAGCAAGTCGAAGAGTCGCGGCTGATTGCTTGGCCATTGACCATTCTTCATTGTTGCATGGTGGCTGACCATGGCGGTGCAATATTTGTCGTGAGTCCCAAGATCGCTGCTCGACTCTCGACTAAACCTGTCTGGATCGCTGGCGCGGGTGAAAGCATGAGCCATGGCAATATGATGGAAATGGGAGACTTTACGAAGACGTCTGCTGATAAGTCGGCGGAAGCGGCTTATACCATGGCGGGACTGGGTCCAGCCGATATGGAGCTTGCTGAGATCTATGACTCTTTTACGATTACGGCGGCGATGACTGCAGAAATGTTGGGGTTAGCGAAACCCGGTGAAGGACATCTACTTTGGAAGGATGGTCATGCCGCGCCTGGTGGACGTTTGCCGATCAATACCAACGGTGGTGGGCTGTCGTTCAATCATAGCGGTATGTATGGCATGCCATTGTTGATCGAGGCTTATCGGCAATTGTCCGGCACCGCCGAAGATGGCGTTAATGGGGATAAGGGGAAACAGACCAATGCACGTACGTGCGTGGTCAACGGTACCGGTGGTAGCTTGTCAACGACAGGTACTTTAGTGCTAATTTCGGACGACGATTAGACTGCACTCGCGAGTTATTGGTGGAGAAACAAATAGCTCCACCAATAATATGCACCAAGCCCGTCAGGCTTGGTGCAGTTGAGTTTAGTGCGTCGTTTTGGAAATGGCCCGAGGGGAGGGGTACGAATCATGTTGTTGGACACAGAACCCACCTCAATTTGTGCGCCATCAAAAAAGCAGTTCAGCGGTAGCTTGGTATTGCTTAAATCGAGCGAGACGCGGCTAGTTTTTTGGACCTGCATTGGCCCCGCGGGGTATGCGCTGATATAAAGTGGTCGCGTGTTAACCCGCTCGATAAAACGGCTCATTTGGTCAGCGCCCTCATAAAACGGATGGCGCGGTAACGCCAAAAAGTCTGAGTCAAAGCCAATCGCGCCAGAGTGTTGCCCGAACCCAATGAAGCCTAAGTCGCCGATGATATGCTTTAGTGCTGCCGAGTATTCTCCGTAAGGGTAGGCAAACAGCGTTGCGGTTATGCCGAGCCTTGCCTCGATAAGTTCGTTCGCGGTCGTGATCTCGGCCGTGACTCTCTGTTGCCAGTCAGCTAAAGACTCATTGATACCCGGGTACGCAAAATGATCGTGTTGATGACCGTGGTTTTGGATTTCGCCACCTGCTGTAAGGATTTCGCCAAGTTCCTGCCAATCAAGGTAGAGCTGATTGTCTTTGCGTGTTTTGCTGGTGTTTACAAAGACGGTGAAAGGCATCTGGCGCGCTTGCAGTTCCGGTGCTGCGGTGTCGTAGACAGATTGGTAGGCGTCATCAAATGTGAGGGCAACAGACTTCGGGGGAATGGGTTGACGAGCTTTGAGCTCGGAGACCATATCGGAGAGTCGCATCACGTTAAAGTTTTCGCTCGAAAGATAGTCGAGGTGGGCTTTAAATCGGCGAGGTGAAACGCTCGTAGAGGGCGGCGTTGTCGATGATATATGGTGGTACATTAAAACGACGCCGTGTTCGGCACCTTGTCCGTTTGTCGCAAGCAGGAGTAAGGAAAATACGGTGGCTGTTAGCGGGTGAACAGCAAACCGACCTAGATTTTTCATTCGAGATCGTTGTTGCGAATCATTGCCTGGATTTCCGCGATGTAGGCATCGCCACGCTCTGAATAGCTGCCTAAGCTTGCGGCTAGCTGTCCGCCTTTGAGTGGCTGTCCTGCCGATCGCATCGCGGCGCGTTGTGCTCGAAAACCTTGGTAGCGAGGGTGGGTATTTAGATTGTGGACGTAAGCGCGTACCGCGTCTTCGGTCGACCTAAACTTGGCCACCTCATGTCGCCTTCCTTGTGCGCGTCGCTTTGGCGTAAAACCACAACCTTGTATGAAGCACTGTTGGCCAAAAAAATTGTACCCGTCACGCGCGAAGCGTGAGGCCCCCCAGCCACTTTCTTTTGCCGCTTGAATGAGAGCCAGAGCGCTTGGGATCACGTCTATTTTCTTCAAGAGCGCCTGGAGATCTTCCGGATCACCGTCTCGGCCTAGATAAAGTAGGCGCAGACGACGCAGGAAAAACTGGTCGAGGAAGTTGAGGTCACCTTGTTTGGCGATGAGCTGTTGCAGTTGTTCTCGATCTTCCAAGACGGTTGCGTTTACCCGGTCGATGTGTGGTCGGAGGTAGGCGAAGAAGTCTGTTTTTTTCTTGGCTGTGGTTGCTGCTGATGAAAAGGTTGGCACCACCTGAGGTGTCGTCAATAGGCCGCCCATGACCAGCAGGCAGGCGAGCAAAAGGTAGGTCTGCACTAAGAGGCGTTCTCGTTGTAAGAATTTGAACAAAGTGATGCTAGCGTCTGGGTGGATGCGCGGCGACGACTGTCTCGTCGATATCTGTTCCCCAACCGGGTCGATCCGAAATCACCAGCTTGCCGTCGCGAATTTCTGGCGGGTGTGTCACCAACTCGTCCTTCCATGGTACATCGTCGATGTCGATCTCCATGATCCGGAAGTTGGGGATGCTGGCGCAAAAGTGCGCACTGATCATCGTGCACAGATGTCCGTAGAAGTTATGTGGTGCGATATTGACTTCGTAGGCGTCAGCCATGGCCGCGATCTTACTGGATTGCCAAATTCCGTTCCAAGGGACGTCGATGATCGCGACGTCCATGGCTTGCTTTTCAAAGTATCGTCTAAATTCGCGCGTGCCATATAAAGATTCACAGGAAGCGATCGGCAGGTTGGCTTGTTGTCGGATGTAGGCAAGCGCTTCTGGGTTGAATAGATCCAATTCATACCAAAAGAGGTTAAAGGGTGCGAGCGTGCGCATTACCTGCAGGTAGCCTTCTGTTTTGAAGTTGAAGTTCATGTCTAGCAGAAGCCCCATCTCCTCGCCCGCGCCTTCCCTCAGGGCGGCCATCTGGGCGCTAAGCGCGCGCAGCAACTCTGGTTCTGCGTTGAGTTCAGGGGCCCCCTGAACGCCTGCAGAGCGTGCAAACCCTGGCGAATGAACACGTGCCGGTTGATCAAATAGGTACATGTTACATTTCAGCGCGTTGAAACCAGCGTCGCTCACTTCGGCGCCAAGCGCAACGAGGTCTTCGACGCACTTGAGAACTGGTTTACCAACCATTTTGGCGGTCGCCTCGTGCATGCGGTAGGTACCACAATGAGACCAATAGAGGGGCAGTTCAGTACGAACAGGTCCTCCGAGGAGTGTGTAGACAGGCACACCCAGCGCTTTTCCTTTGATATCAAACAGGGCATTTTCAATGGCCGCGATGGCTTGCGCATTGATGCCACCCGGAGCTTGACGTGTCATGGCGTAAAGCCGAGAAAAAATCGCTTCGTGCGCCAGCGGGTCAGCACCGATGACAAACGGGGCGAGTTCTTCGATCACCTTGCTGACGCCACGGCTACCATAGGACTCGTTATATTCGCTATATCCGACAACGCCATCGCTGGTGGCGATTTTGAGGTAAGAGAAGACCCGCCATCCGGCGTCACAGTGTAGGGATTCTATTCGCTCAATTTTCATCGTGTCGCTATGATTGAAGGCGTTAGCAACATAATAACAACATGAGGGCGAGCTTGAAGGGGGAAGAAAAGAAAACTAGTGCCGTGAACCCGCCAAAGGACTATCCAAAACTCGCGACTCTGAGCATTCTGCATATGGCTCAGTATTTCCCGATAACCTTTGCTGGTGTCGCGTTGCCGTTCTTGTTTCGCCAGGAAGGTTTGCCGCTTGAGATGTTTTGGCTGCTTGCATTACCGTCTTTCCCCAGGTGGTTGAAGTTTCTGATGGCACTGGTGGTCGATAATTATGGCAACGAACGGATAGGTCGGCGCAAGTCTTGGATCATCCCATGTACATTGGCTGCCGTAGTTTTGTACGCCACGCTTGCCTTCTTTCCGCCTAATCTTGAATCGATCTACATCATGGTGAGCATCTTGGTGTTTGGAGCGGTAATCATGTCTGCGCAAGATATTGCCGTGGATGCGTATGCGGCTGAAGCGATGCAAGACCATGAGCGTCCCCTTGGCACCTCCCTGATCAATGTGCTGGGCGCAGTCTCAAGTGTCGTGGGAGCAGCAGCGGTCGCCCTAGTCGATACGTTTGGCTGGCAAAATACAATGTTTGCCGCATCGGCGCTCATGTTGGTCGCAGCGTTACCCGCGATGCTGCGCAAAGAACCGATCCCGCCCCCGGCGACGCTGGAGCGTTTAGCCAGAGGTGAGCGGCCTGACCTGATAAAGGCGCTGAAGCGCAAGGAGTCTGCTTATATCCTGCCGTTCATGTTTATGTTTGGGTTGGGGCATCACTTTCTCCTGACGATGATTGGACCTTTCTGGTCCGATCAGGGTATGTCCCTGACGCAATACGGGATCTTGGCGCCGGCATCTGCGATCACCGGCGGAATTTTAGCGGCGACCTTAACGCCATGGCTGATAGAACGGATCAGTATGCGGTTTACGGCGGGCGTTGGTTTGGTCGTGCTGCCGGTAGAGGCGGCGGTGTATTGTTACTTTAGTTTCCTGGATGCCATTCCACCCCTGTGGATACTCATTGTGACGATTGCTGCGTTGTCGTTCTCAACCAGTTTGTACATGTACACGGTCACCATTTCGCGGTTTCGGTGGGTGTCGAAAGCCCAAGCAGGGACTGACTATTCAATGCAATCCAGCCTGTGGAATCTGGGGGTATGGGTCGCGGGCTCAACCGCGGGTTTAGTGGCGGGACAATTTGGTTATGTGGTTTTTTTTCCGGTAGCGGCATTGATCACATTAGTCGGAGGCGTCTTTTATGTGCTCAAATGGCAAGATATAGAGGACTTAGTGCTCGAACGTGAAACGCGAGAAAGTGGATAGAGTGCGGTAGTTTAGGCGAATCAAGGGTCATCATGGGTCCAAGGCGAGGTCGAAAATGGCGATAGAGATTAGGCGAGCGACAGCTGGGGAAATGGAGCAAGTTGGATTGATGGCGGCCTACGTCTATGGCGGTGCTTTTGGCGATGGGGCGGATAACATTACCGCCACTTCGATGCGCCCGGAGTGGACTTTGTGTGCCTTTGATGGCGCTAAGCTGGTGACTTCGTTCGGAACGTTTCCTTTCACCATGCGCGCGAATGGTGAGGCGATTTCGTTTGGCGGTGTTACGGCCGTTGGTACTCGTCCCGAGTACCGTCGCAGAGGATTAGTGCGCAAAATCATGACCCAGGCGATACAAGATCAGAAAGATCAGGGCCAATCAGTGAGCGGCCTCTGGGCCTCCCAAGCTGCAATCTACCAACGCTATGGCTACGCAGCAGCGGGCGCAAATCGCCATTACACAGTTGATACCGCGGATATTCGTTTTTTTGATGGGGATGGCGGGGCTTGTGCGATCGAACGGCTCTCGATGCCAGAGTGTATCGAGCCGGCGAAAGGCCTGTATCGAAGATTTATTGCCAATCGGTTCGGCTACCTGCATCGCTCTTCGATACTTTGGGCCGAGAACGTTTTTGACGGTAGCTCATCAGACGGTCCGGTCTACATGGCGTTGGCCAGCGACGCTGAAGGACCGCAAGGCTACGTCGCCTACACTTTGCGGGCGAACAAAGTTGGACATCGTGCGCGTGCACAAGAGATTAAGATACGTGATGTGGCTTGGCTGACGTTGGATGCGTATCGGTCACTGTGGAGTTTTCTTGCGGGTCATGATTTGGTCGGTCGCGTGCTCTGGGAGAATGCGCCAGTAGATGATCCCGCGCCGCATTTATTTTCAGAACCGCGCATGCTGCATACCGATGACCGTGAGGGGACTTGGATGCGGCTGATCGATGTGCCTGCGGCATTGATGAATCGTGGCTATCTGCCAGCAGCTGAGCCGACCAGGGTGAGCTTCACGATTGAGAGTGATGCGCTTGCACCCTGGAACGAGGGTACTTGGGCGCTCGAATTGGATGGTCAGGGTGGTAAGGCCGTGAATCAAGTTGAACCGAGCAAAGACAGTCTGACACTCTCAGTTAAAACGCTCGCTTCGCTTTACACGGGTATACACACGGCGCTCGAGCTATCACAGGCAGGCTTGATCTTTGGCCCGTTGTCTGCGGTTCAAACTGCCAACGCGATGTTTACCACGTACTTCAAACCGCACTGCCCGGATCACTACTGAACTAGGATTACGGCCGCTTCCGCCATCTAACCGACGGCCCTCATTGCATTGATGTGACCCTTTGCAGTGTGCTTTCGTGTGTCCAGTTGAAAAAAACGGGGTGTATCATATACTGTGTCACACACAGTATATGATACACAGTATATGGTGCCCGTACTTATGACCGATGAATCGATCCGAGCGATTGCCGACAAACTGACTTCTGAAATACGACGCGGTTCGTTGGTGTTGGCGGTTCTTGGTCAATTGCAAAACGAGCATTATGGATATTCGTTGCGAAAGTCTCTTGCTGACCATGGTTTGGCGGTGGAAGAAGGGACGCTGTATCCGCTCATCCGGCGCCTGGAGAAGCAGGGATTATTAACAA
>JAQWQN010000071.1 GCA_029244465.1 Pseudomonadales bacterium | reverse complement strand
ATCTACGACAGATCGAAGTCTTCAAACCTTATGATCAAGAGCTGCCACACAGTCTGCTGGAAGACGAAGCGCTATCGGATGTGACAGTCGCACGCTGGTTAGACGCCGAAATATTGCGTGTGGGCAAACTCAGATCGGAAGTTTTGGGGGTGTATGCTATGGACCGTTTAGATGCCACGCACTTCCTACTTCACGGTGCGATTGTCGCTCGATCAACCCGAAAACAAGGTCTGGGACGGTGGCTAGTTGGTCATGCGATCGGTGTCGCAGAGTCAAAAGGGGGGCGTCACCTGCAAGCAGCAGGTAATCGTAGTTCTCGATTGTACCTGCGCATGGGATTTACCCAGCGTGATGGTCAGCCTATATTCGATATGATTCAGGATTAGAGTTTCAAGATATCTTTTGAAATCGCGGCTGATAATAGACCAAGGTTGACAATAGACCGAGGTGGACGAGAGGCCAAGGTGGATAAAAACCCATAAAGGTAGGTGCGGATATGTCACGGGTAGAACAGATCAAGGCGGAAGACTGGCCGGACGAAATGAAAGAGCTGCTTCACCCGGAACGGATGACAGATCTCGAACAGGGCCTCATGCGTTATTGGGCGCATCGGCCAGACCTGGTTCAAGGTTTGGCAGCGTTTTCTGGTGGTTTGAAAATGAATCGTACATTGTCGGAAAAATTGGTTGAGCTTGTTCGATTGCGTATCGCGTTCTTTAACCAGTGTCGCTCATGTATGGCAATCCGCTACACTGATGCGGTTAATGATGGACTTACGGAAGACTTGGTGTGTTCGTTAGAGCGACCTGAAGAGTCACCAGATCTGACCGATGCTGAGAAGGTCGCGATCAAATTTGGGGAATTGATGGCCGCCGATCATTTATCCATAGACGATTCTATTTATGCGGAGTTACGTGCGCACTATAGCCAAGAAGAAATTGTCGAGCTGGGCATGACGGCCGCTTTTTTTGTTGGTTTTGGTCGACTTGCGGCGACCTATCATATGGTGGAAGAGTTGCCGCATGCATTCCAGGGAACCGATGCCGTCTCGCCCTGGCACAACGACGCTATCGTTGTGCGCTAACTTTGCGGATGAGCTTACAAAAAAGGCAAGTGAAACTCGCCTTTTTAAGGTCGGCGGTGAAGACCGAGCTTTACGCGACAGCGCCCCCGCGGACTAACTTGCCGGGCAATGCGCCTGTATGCTCACCATCGTTAAAGATCTCTTCGCCACGTTTAATGATGTGACGATAGCCCTCTACACGCTGTACCAACCGTTTACCACCCGTCGGAAGATCGTGGACTGCCTCTGGGCGATGCAGTTGCAACGCGTCAAAGTCGATAATGTTAACGTCGGCTAAACAGCCTTCTTGTAAGAGGCCACGATCCAACATACCAAAGGCTTCGGCCGTGTCTCGTGACAACTTTCTGACTAGAAATTCCAGATCGAACTGTTCACCGTTGGTTCGGTCTCGCGCCCAATGGCCTAAGATAAAACTTGGCATTCCGGCGTCGGCGATGATGCCGCAGTGCGCGCCACCATCGGATAGGCCAAATAGAACGTTCGGGTGCGACATAGATTTCCGGAAAAAATCGAACGTGTACTGCTGGTAGCCACCCAGTGGCTGATAGAAGAGTTCTTTGCCGTCATTATCAACCAGCATGTCGTACATGAGTGAGAATGGGTCTTCGTCGCTGCTAGCCGCAAGCCCAGCGACGCTCTCTTCGCGTCTGGGTTCATAGTTCGGCTTGTCGCCAAGCGGGAAGATCTGCCACAACAAATCATTCAATGATCCGGTCAGCGGCATCGGTCGATTTTTGTCGACTTCGCCCATAATCGTTGCTTTAGTCGCAGGGTCTCCTAGCGCCGTAACGAGTTCCTCGAGCGGTAGCTCAGCGAGCGCTGCGAAAGATGGTGCGAATGAGAAAACGTGAAAGTTGGACTGTAGACCATGCAGCACGCCAGTTGGCCGGCCTGCGATTTGCGGACGTACCTCGATGCCTTTTTGTCGTGCTGATTCCGCTATGTTGTACATCTTATTGCCTTCGAAGGCCGCTGCCGACGTGGCAACAAGTGTGATTGGTCGACCGGTTTCCCGTGCAAACTGCTCGATCCACGCCCACTCATCATCATCGCCTAGGTGATCAGATACCATCTCGAAAATACCGTGTTCGAGCCCTTTCATAGAAAGCCCCAGAGCCAGCATCTCGTCGCTCCCGGCAAAAGTGCCCGGCACATGGACACCATGTTTGTCTTTGTGTAGCCAAGTCCGGGAGCTGGAGAAACCTACCGCGCCCGCTTCGATTCCTTCGCGAACCAAAGCTTGCATAGCCACTAGTTCATCGTCGGTCGGGATATCATCTTGCGTGTTACATCGATCGCCCATAACGTAGGCGCGGATAGCGCCATGCGGTACCTGGGCGGCAACATCAATTGTGCGCTTCTTGGTTTCGAGCGCGTCTAGGTATTCTGGAAAAGACTCCCAGTTCCAATCAATACCCTCTGCAAGTGCAGCGCCAGGGATGTCTTCAACACCTTCCATTAGCTCGATCAGATATTGTTGATCGCCGGGCCGAACCGGCGCAAAACCGACGCCGCAATTGCCCATGACGACTGTCGTCACTCCGTGCCAACTGGACGGCGCGAGGACTGGATCCCAAGTGGCTTGGCCATCGTAGTGTGTATGGACATCGACCCACCCTGGTGTGACCAGTAAACCTGTGGCGTCGATTGTGCTTTTTGCTTCGCCGTTGACGTTGCCCACCGCGACTATTTTTTCACCGCTGATTGCAATGTCGCCTTTGAATCGTGTCTCGCCGGAACCATCGACGATAGTGCCGCCGCTGATAATTAGATCGTACATGTCCGCACCTTCTCAATAACGAAGGCTTCAGGTTAGCCGTTAGAGAAGGTTTGAGCAATTGGTGGACGCACTAACTTGGCGGGTAAGGCGATGGCAATGGGACTGACCTATTGCAAAATCGACGGGTGTTTCTCTACCTTGGCGATAATGATGGTGATACATGCTCGCTCTCGGCCAACTTGCTTGAAGGGTAAAAAAGTTTACCTATGCCAGCATCGGGGAGCGGGTTCTTTTTAGCGCTAGGTACCATTCTACTAGGATTAAGTTTGGTTCCTAGCTTAACCAGGCAACAACTGGATAGGCTTCGTCGAAGGGCACCGCCATCACTGCGAACAACCCTAAGTAAAGGCGCAAAGTCACAGCAGCAAAAGTCATCGCGAAGCTGCGTATCATCCACTCTCGGAGCGTTGGATGTCGCGTCGGCGAATGGCGGCATAAGCCTGTCATCCACTAAAAAATCACAAGACGCCGAGCATAAAAATGCCGATTTTGGCAACTAATCCACCTTCTGCGACGGGGGCAAGAAACATACTGCCGGTTCCGCCTAAAGCGACTAGGATGAAATAAACGCGACCGAGGCTGCGATGCAGCGCGACGAACCTGTCGCGTCAGCGCTGGCTAAATTGGAAACCACCTATCAGCACTACCGTGCCGCCAGCAAGGATATGGAGGGTGCGCGCGATGGGCATCGACGGGAACCGTGCGTGGGTTTCCGGGTCACCAAAAATAGCCATTTGAAAGCCTACCGCGTGCAGGGCAATTGCGGCTGAGGTAACCAGTAGTAAACCAAATAGAAGGGTTGGAATGACTCTCTGAATAATTTCTCCTCGGATCATTTCTCCTCGCGGTGAGGAACATTATCAGTGCGCGCCGCGCGGCCAAGATAGCCACCGTGATGACGGAGTCCGTATTCTTCTTTGGTCACACCTTTTTGTTCCATCAACGCTAGTGAAATGGCGTCGGTGATGGCTTGCATAACCGCCATTGATGCACTTGGGGTAAGACCGAGCGGACAGGGCTCTTTAATGACCCCCATGTCCAAGACAAAATCTGAAAGATTTCGTAAATCGGATTCGGGGTGCGAGGTGACGCCAATGACAGTCTCTACGCCCAAGTGGCGAGAAAGTTCCAGAATCTCTATCACCTCACGGCTCTTGCCGCTAGTAGAAAAAGCCAACATGACATCGTTGGCCGCGACCAAGCCTAAATCGCCGTGGGCAGCTTCCGCTGGATGGATAAAGACGGCGGGCGTTGCTGTTGAACAAAGGGTTGCTGCAAACTTGTGGGCAAGATATCCAGCCTTACCCATGCCTGTGGTCACGATTTTCCCTTTGCACGCGAGCATGATTTCGACGGCGCGAACGAAGGTATCGTCGAGTTCAATGGCGTTGATCGCGGCGGCCTCAGCTTGTAATACCGCTTGCATGCGTTCTTTGATGTCCAATAGCATCCCTTGAATGAATTTAAAACCAATGGTGTCACGGGCAGAAACGATGAACAAGAAGACGAGGCCCCAAGGTGCTTAACACTCTGCCGCGACTTTATAGCGTCGAGATAGACAAGTCTCGGCGCTCACCCTCCGGTGCGACGTCGCTGCGATGGTTGCGCGATGCCAATGTGGCAATCGAGGCTAGGGTGGATCTGTGCCTGAGCGCGTACGAGACTGGGATGATCGAGATTGATGTGGCCAATATTGTTGGTGAGGTACCGAGGTTTGGTGACGATGAGAGTTATCGCCTTGAGAAAACTGAACAGGGTTGGCGGATTTCTGCCGGTAGTCAATTTGGCGGATTACACGCTGTCACAACGCTTGGTCAGCTCTATCGTTTCGGTGGCTTTGCCGAGGTTGCCTCGATCGATGATCAACCACGCTATTCATGGCGTGGAGTGTTGCTCGATGTCGCGCGCCATTTTGTATCGGTTGCTGCGTTGCGAAGAGTGATCGATGGTTTGGCGGAACTCAAAATCAACGTGCTCCACCTGCATCTTACTGATGACCAAGCCTTTCGGTTTGAGTGCAAAGCGTTCCCAAGACTGGCAAGTAATGACCACTATTCTCAAGATGAATTGCAAGACCTAGTCGGCTACGCCAGTGCCAGAGGTATACGGGTAATACCTGAATTGGATGTGCCAGGCCATGTAACAAGCTGGTTAACGGCTTACCCTGAATGGGGCTTCCAGAAAGTTGTCGCCACGGATAGATTCGGTGTCCACCAGGCTTGCTTGGACCCATCCAGCGAGCCGGTCTATGAGGCTGTGACGCAGATATTTGTTGAACTCGCCACGGTCTTTCCCGATGACTACGTCCATATTGGTGGTGATGAGGTTCATCCTGCCTGGTGGAGTGAGGATCAATCGGTCAAAGCACTGCAAGTCGAGAAGGGATTGGTAGATGGGCGCGCGGTGCAGAATTACTTTACGACCCGCATCGTGGACGCGTTGCGTGAGCACTCTAAAAAAGCAATCGCATGGGATGAGGTTCTACATCCGGACATGCCGAATCTGGTCGTGCAAAACTGGCGTGGCGCAACGTCCAGAGACCGAGCGTTGGACAAAGGCCTGGCTTGCATCATATCCGCGCCGTACTACCTAGACTTGTCGTTTCCTGCGGATATGCATTATGCCTTTGACCCAAGCGCGCCTCAGTCTGAATGGGTCGCGCTCGAGGACGAGCAACAACAAGATCTAAGGCTGGGACATGTTGCAGAAGGGTTGGAGTGGACAAAGCAGTGGCGTGACGATGCCATTGAGACGGACCCGGATCTCTCTGGGGTCATCGGTGGCGAGGCCTGCCTTTGGTCTGAACTTGTTGACGAGCAAACACTTGCAATCAGACTGTGGTCGCGCCTTCCTGCTGTCGCCGAGCAACTATGGAGCGAGCCGGGCGGCGATGTCAGAGATTTCTACATCCGTCTCGAGTCCCTGCTGGGCGCCCCGCCGTTCAATCACAGTGCAGAAATTTCCCGCCAGTTGACAAGGATTGGTTTGAGTGAGACTCAAGTTGAGATCGCGAGGTATTTCGAGCCAGTAAAATGGTATGGCCGCTTGCTTGGGCAGCAAGCGCTGGAGGCGCGTATTGCAGGTTCTGAGATGCCCCAAGCAAGGCCCTATCGGGTTGGTACTCCGCTGGATCGTGTCATAGATTTCATCTCCCCTGAGAGTCTAAGTGCACGTGCATTGCGCAAAGCGAATGAGGCGACCTGGCTTTCATTTGCTGAAGGCGTTTTGGCGGAGGATGTCGGTGCCTGGCCGGAGGATGTACAGATGGCTGTCGTTGGGCTGCAAGAATTTGCACAGCTTATGGTTGATGGCACGCTTGACGCCGAGAGGGCTGTTGAATATTACCGGCCCTTTGGCGAGTTTATGTTGGCGCCCGTGCATGCGTGGTTAGCGCGTGATTGATATTGAAGTTGATGCACCATCATCGGTTCTACTGTCGTTTGACGAGAGTTTGTTTCATACCGCGAAGCTTGCCCCGCTCGGCGACGGACATATTCACGATACGTATTTGGTAACGCCGGCTAAACAGGCGGAGCGCTATGTGCTGCAAAGGATCAACGAGTATGTCTTTAAAGACGCCAGTCTCGTCATGTGCCAAACGGAACGATTGCTCGAAAATTGGCGCCAACAAAGTGATTATTTTGTACCCAGACTGATGCGTGATCGAAATGGCAATACAACTGTTCGTGCAACAAGCGGGCTGTGGCGATTGTGGCATTACATAGAAGGCGGTAAGACGATCGATCCACTTCAGAATCTGCAACAAATAGAGAGTGTTGGGCGTGCTTTCGGTCTTTTACAGCAGGTTATTGAATCGATCGAGACACCCTTCGAAGATACGATCGGAGGTTTTCTCAATCTGCGCCATTACTTGGACGAGTTCTCAAAGGTTCGGTCACGCGCGCCCAACAAACTTTTAGCGATTGTGGACAAAAATTTTGCTCTCGCGGAAACCTTGGTTGAGCGACACTGCCACATACATGGGGATTGCAAGGTTAACAACGTGCTTTTTGACAGCGCGGGGGCAAACGTTATTGCCGTGATAGATTTCGATACAGCCATGTACGGACATTGGGCCTGGGATTTTGGTGATCTCGTACGATCGGTTTGTTTTAGCGCCGGGGGTTATGACATCGATCGGTTTGCGGCTTGTTTCTCGGGCTTTGCAGCTGCTCAAAAGCGTTCGAACCCTGAGGACGCCGCGCTCGCGCCTGCCCATATATCGTTGATGCTTGCGGTTCGGTTTTTAACTGACCACCTGCACGGTGATGTTTACTTTAAAACCTCAGAGCAGGGTCAAAATCTTGTACGAGCAGAGGAACAATTCGCGCTCTTTAGCCAGTTTGATCGGGCGCGAGAAGAAATGATAAGTGTCGCCGAGCGTATTCTCGAAAAGCAGAGGTTAGCTCGACCAAG
>JAQWQN010000062.1 GCA_029244465.1 Pseudomonadales bacterium | reverse complement strand
CTTGGTGCCGTAACCAATACGGCAACCAACCCGCATCGGCTTCAACATGCACAATCTTCAAGTCCGGGAATTTCTCGATCACACCAAACCAGATTAGCGACACCATCGCCACCATCGCCTCAAACGGGTGCGCGATAATGTGTCCAGCAGTATGTGTATCCATACGCTCACCATAGCTCGGCAGATGCGGCGAGCCAGAATCATGAATGCAAACCGGCTTTCCTGGAGCCGCTATGGCCGACCACACAGGCTCATATTCCTCATGGTAGAGGTTGCGTCTGGCTATCGGGTTAGGGCGCGGATAAAAGCACGCGGCCTCCTGTTCATCCATGTCCTCCAAGCGGCTGCAATGCCGTCTACCGATACCCTGACTGAGGTAGTTTTGTGTACTCTAACGGCAAGGAAACACTAAAGGGTGCAGTATGACGAAGGTGATTGTTTTGCCGGGACTGACTCTCAACCAAGTAACCGATGACGATCTCGACAGAATCCGCACATCTGGGGGGGCAGATACTGAAGTTGTTGTCTGCAACTTTACAGAAAGTCCTGACCAAACCAAGCAGGAAGCGGCCGATGCCGATGTCATTCTCGGCATTGTGCCACCCGAATTATTTGCCGCCGCACCGAAGGTCAAATGGGTCCAATCAATTTCCTCTGGGGTCGACTCTTTTATGTATCCCGAGTTCATCAACAATCCTGTCGTACTGACCAGTGAAAAAGGGTTGGTTGGCGAGCACTTAGCAGACCACGGCTTCGGCCTATTACTCATGTTGACGCGGCAGTTAGCCAGCGCAAGGGACCTTGGCCCGGCGGCGTGGCATCACCGTCCGGCCCTCAGAGCGCAAGAACTCGAACTCACCGGCGCCACCATGGTCATTATCGGTCTGGGTGGTACCGGCCGGGCCATGGCGCGCCGTGCGCTCGCTTTCGGCATGAACGTGGTGGCACTAGATCGTGATGCCGTCGCCCCCATGGACGATGTTGTACTGCACGTGGGCGCAGATCATCTACCCAACATTCTGGCGCTAGCAGATGTCGTCTCTGTCTGCTGCCCGTTAACCTCAGAAACAGACAAACTGATCAACGCATCAAACATCGCGCAGATGAAGGCTGGCGCCTTTTTAATCAACGTCACCCGCGGTGAAGTCGTCGATGAAGACGACGTTGTTGCTGCTTTGAAGTCAGGGCACCTGCGCGGCGCTGGTCTCGATGTTGCACCCAGAGAGCCATTACCGGCTGACAGCGAACTGTGGCGTTTAAGCAACGTGGTCATGACCCCACACACCGCTGGCGCCAGCCAATTTAGAGCCGGTAGGAATATGGATCGATTTATCGAAAACCTCGCGAAATTCGTCAACAATGAGCCACTGGAAGGTATCATCGATAAGACGCTCGGATACTGACGAAAATATTTGGCAGACCGTTAACTCAAAAGAAGAGGAGGATGAACATGCGATTAGAAGGGAAAGTGGCCGCAATCACAGGTGCCGCAAGCGGATTTGGCGAAGCGGCAGCACGCCTTTTCGTGGCGCAAGGCGCGCAGGTCATCCTGGGTGACATTCAAGCTGATCGAGGCCGCGCGGTCGCTGACGAATTGGGTGACGTAGCCGTCTTTGTTAAGTGCGACGTCACCGAGGAAGACGATATCGCCAACCTAGTTGACACAGCGGTCAGTCGCTTCGGTCGCCTAGACATCATGTACAACAACGCCGGTATCGTCGGCGCGGTCGGTCCAATCGCGACCACACCGGCAGACGAGTGGAAATTCACCGTAGATATTTTGTTGAACGGTGTGTTCTACGGCTGCAAGCACGCGTCACGCGTGATGACGCCACAAGGCTCTGGCTCCATCATCAGCATGGCCAGTACTGCTGGCATTTTGGGCGGATTGGGCCCCCATTGCTACACCGCCTGCAAACACGCGGTGGTCGGTTTAACCAAGGGCGTAGCGGCAGAACTGTGCCATCACAACATCCGCGTGAACTGTATCGCACCCGCCGGCATGGCGACCGCCATGGTGGCCAATGTCTCGACCGGAGACCACACACAAATCGACAAAACCAAAGAGATTCTTGCTGCAAATTCTCCGCTGAAAGGTCGCCCAGGGCTGGCTGAGGATGTTGCTAACGCGGCTCTCTTTCTCGCCAGCGATGAATCGGGTTATACAACTGGGCACTGTTTGACGACGGATGCAGGCACCACAACGGGTGCAAGCACTAATCCCGTCGCCTTCGCTGAATACCAGCCACTATTCCGAGAGGCGGGCAAGAAAGGCTTATAGAGCAGACGACAAAGATTCGCTAAGATCGGGGCACCATCACGCAAAGAGACCCAACGTGACAGAAGCGACAGAAGCGACAGAAGCGACAGAAGATAGAAAGGAAGAAGCAGCCGCAGCTGACCAAATGGCAGCGGCAGAACCAGGCTTGACGAGCATGTTGTTGCGCGACATTGCTGTCGCATTTGCGGCACTCTCGCTGTGGGCGGCAGCCGACACCTGGCACCAAGTGACCGGATTGTGGTTTGCACAGGTGCTTGCTATCGGTGATGCGTTACTTGTCGGTCTGCTACTCGCTGCTTTGTTCCACGAATGGGGACACTATTTCGGTGCGCGCGCGGCGGGCGCAACCGTCTGCCGCAAAGCACCAGAGGGCTTGTCTCTATTACGTTTCGACTTCGACTACGCCAGTAATGATCATCGCCAATTCCATTGGATGACCTACGGCGGTCATGTACTCCATTGGTCAATACTCCTGTTACTTTTGATCGCGTTGCCCCTCGATTCACTCAGTCGTATCGCACTCGCCGGCAGTGTCTTTGGGTTTATCGTGTTCGCGACTGTCATCGAATACAACATCGTGAAAGACACTTGGACGGGCACAGACCCCGGCGAGCGACTGAGTCAGATTACTTCTCAGGATTTTGAGCAAGCCACGCTCATTGGTGGTGTAGGCGGATTATTCGCCATCGCTGCACTGGCGTAAACGCCGCATGCTGTCTCGACTGCACCGCGATTCGGGGCACGTGCGTGGGGTAGAACTCGGACCGTATCCACTTGAAGCGCTTCGCCACGGCGACGAATACGCCGTTCATACTCGCATCGGACCTCGGCAAATACCGCAAACACCGGCTGATTCGCCACTCGCAGAGACCGCAAGTTGGTATGCAGATCTTTTTCTCGATTGTGCGCAACAGGCTCCGGCAGCAACGTCAGAAGGAAGCACCGACCCGACCATTCGTGCGAGAGAAGTCAAGGGCGCAGCCTATTATCTAGATGCAGCCCACGTAGGGATCTGTCGCATCCCAACTTTCGCGACTGACCAGCCAGCGCTCACAGACCGATACGCCACCGTCATCCTCATCGAATACGGCCGCGAGATCGGACCCGACAACCTGGCGCACCAATGGATAGATGGCGCAACGCACGCGGTCGCACAAATGCGCGCACAGGAAATCGGCGTATCTATCATGGGACACATTCGCGCGCTGGGATTCGAGGCGTCGATTCACGCAGAATGCAATAGCGTACTTAGCCTTGAGAGTCTGGCGGTTTTGGCCGGTGTCGCGCAAGTTAGGCACGGTGAAATCGAAAGCCCTTTTATCGGCCAACGGTTTGCCCTAGTGGTCGTCAGCACAAATTACGCAATGGACTGCGACTCACCGCTGGATCCGAGTGCCACAGTGCCTACTCTCAAATACTGGTTAGGCATCAAGGGCGCGATCAGCGGCCGTGAACGCAACAGACGCCGCAAACGACCCGCGCATTTTAGTCGCTATCCCATGGAACAAGTCACTCGAGTTAGCGAACCCACCACTAAAATTTACGCGGAAGAGGTGCCACGCGTACCCAAGCGCGCTGAGTTTTTTATGCGCACGAGGATGGGTGATCTCGGTGACAAGGCACAACGCGAGGTGCAACGTTTCGCCTTTAAACACCCGTTGACCAACGGCATGATGTATCCGCTGCGCGCCATGGTTCCCTACCAGGATGGTAAGACTGCCAAAGCAGCAAATCCAAACCTGAACGACCCCGCCAGCAATACCGACGCAATCAAAGCACTGAGCTATCACTTAGGTGCAGACCTAACCGGCATATGCGAGATTCCTCGTTACGCGTGGTACTCCCACGGTCCAACCGGCGAAGCCTACGAGATGAAGCATCGCTACGCGGTCGTTATGCTGATCGATCAAGGCTACGACACAATGGAAGGGGCCTCCGGCGACGATTGGATCTCCGGCTGCCAATCTATGCGCGGTTATATTCGCGGTGCCGAGATTGCCGGTGTTATGGGTGAGTTCTTGCGCAAACAAGGCTATGACTCCCGCCCACAGACCAACGCCGATAGCCAGGTACTGCAGATACCCCTCGTTCTACAAGCGGGTCTCGGGGAGCTCAGTCGCATCGGCGAGCTGGTTCTGAACCCCTACGTCGGCCCCCGCTTCAAGTCGGTGGTGTTAACCACCAATCTGCCGCTCATTGCAGATCAACCGATCGATTTCGGGCTACAGGAATTTTGCGGCAACTGCCGAAAGTGCGCCCGTGAGTGCCCGGTGAACGCCATCCCTTTTGGCGAAAAGGTCATGTTCAATGGCTACGAAATCTGGAAGCCCGATGTAGAAAGATGCACTCGCTATCGAGTCACCAACCCGAAAGGGTCAGCATGTGGGCGGTGCATGAAAACCTGCCCGCTAAACAAAGTGGTTAGCTCCGATGGTGCTTTGATTCACAGAATCGGTACCTGGCTCGGTGTTAACGCGAAGCCACTAAAACCATGGCTGGTGCCCCTCGCAGTCGCATGGGATGACAAACTGGGCTACGGCACCCGTAATCCGATCAAACGATGGTGGCAGGACCTCGAGATTGTTGACGGCGTGGCGCGAAAACCTAAAGCCACCAACGAACGGGATCTCGACGTCAACGCAGATACCAGTGGCGCTAAATCACCCGTTGGTTATTACCATGCAGCCGACAATCCAGCCCCAAATGCCAAAGGCCCGGTACTCGTCAACCATAAAGAAGCCGTTACTCGCGCGGCCTATGTAGAAAGTCCGGATTTGGCCAGCAAGAGACACGCCTCGGGTGGAGAGCCACCAAAGCACTATTCGCCT
>JAQWQN010000055.1 GCA_029244465.1 Pseudomonadales bacterium | reverse complement strand
TTGTCGATGATGGCGGGGTCGGTGCTGGCGCGCTAAAGCGCGTGCAATGACGCGCAATGTTCCGCCGCAGAGAGGGCATACGGTGACATCGAACTCGAACGCCCGCTTGAGTCGCTGTGCCCAGGTCAGTTGTGTGGGTTCGGCCGTTTCTGGCTCGCTTGTCCGGTTTGGAAGATTCGAGGTGGCGGTTTGCGTGGTGTGTTTTTTGCGGGGTTTGCCAGGCACGATTTGAGCCCGCAGGGTGCTGTTGGGTGCAAACACACCGTGGTATCGCCGAGCTTGAATTATTTGGCGAACTACTTGTGCTCGGATACGATTGTGCAAGAAAAGCAGTTGCGTTTGTATGGCAGTTTAGACCAGGGTGATGTCGTCACGATTGAAGGTTGAGTAGTAGTCGTCGATGAACAGGGCGCGTTTGCAGAAATGGGGTAGTCCGTTGTCAGAGTGGCGCCCAGTTCCGGATCTGACATCATTTACCCCCACATTTCGAATTGTCGATGACGAATGATTGACCGGTTTGATCAAGTTCTCAAGCGGTGCCTACAAAGCTAACCAAGTCGCGGCGGGCATGTTTGGGTAATCACAACATCTGCTTATGAAACCAGAGATTGGCCATAAGAGAGGAACGATACAGTCATTGAGTTAGTGTCCGGCAACAATCCCCTGTTCCAGCATCAAGTTGATCTCAGTTTCTGCAAAGCCACACTCAGTCAGCACCTCTGAGGTCTGCTGACCAAGCCTGGGCACGCCCCGCGATTCGCTGTGAGCCAGGGGCTCATTGTTCAACAGATAGCCTGCGTTGGTAATTGTGAAATCAGCAGCCGGGCTCTTCGCCGTCGAAAAAAGGTGCCTTGCTTCAGCCTGGCCCGTTTCCAGCACTTCGTTCAAGTTCTTTACACCGCCAGCAACAACACCCGCTTCCTGGAAGATAACATCCCATTCAGCCGTTGTTTTTTCCTGCAATCGGGCTTCAATCTTCGCTTCAAGTTCCGGGTTACGCGGGTGCATGGAAGCCAGTTGCTCATTTGCGATCTCTTTCAGCCCGATCGCCTGACAGATTGTTCGACAGTGGTGCCGTAGATATCCAGCAAGCATAACGTAGCCATCCTTTGTCGGGTACCTGCCAAGCATGGTCCCGGTTCGATTGTCTTCCAAGCCTGGAATGGTTCCTGTTGTTGCCGCAGCACTGGTATCAAGATTGATCAGTAGCATGGCTACATCCTGCATGGCGACATCAACTCGTTGCGCTTCACCAGTCCTGTCTCGCAACATCAATGCCGCCAGAGTTGCCGAAGTAGCGTGCAGCCCGGTCGAATAATCCAGCACGGGGCCACCGGTGCGAAGCGGCCCCTCACCCCAATCGTTTGTCGACATGTAGCCTGAGGTTGCCTGCACAACATCATCAAACCCGGGTCGATGACCTAATGGTCCGGTTTGTCCAAATGCAGAGATCGAGACATAGACCAGCTTCTCGTTTTCCTGCTTCAGACTTTCATAATCAAGACCGTATTTTGCGACAGCGCCAGGGCGAAAGTTCTCAACAAAGACGTCCGCATCTCTAACCATGCGCTTAATCACTTGAGAACCTTCTTCCGTTCTAATATCCACAACAATACTGCGCTTACCGGCGTTCTGTACTGCGAATTTGTCGGTAATACGCTGCTCAAGCTGCGCGGGCTCTGTCCCCCACATCCGGATCATGTCACCACGCGGCGATTCAACTTTCACCACATCTGCACCCAGCAGACCAAGCTGGTAACCGCAGTAGGGTCCAGCCAGCACATGTGTCATATCTACAACTTTGATGCCTTCGAGAGGTTTCATCTAGCGTCCTTTTAGAATGTTTCAACGGATTATGACCCGGGCTGGTCATAAGAGGAATGAACGCTAAAGAAGTTACTACAGATATTTTCAAACAAACCAACAGACGCGGACGTAACGCGCCGAGCTCCGGCTGCGACCACTCTCCGCTGGAGAGTACTTGATCCCCAGGGCAGTGATGACAACACCTACCGACAGTGCCCGGTTACCTTGAGCGTTCACCAGGCCGCTGGGCCGTTTTGATCCTTGGACAAATAATTAAATATCCCTGTTACAATCCAAGCGTGATCAATGCTTAGGGTGGGTTTAGAGTTATGAGTAGACCCGTCGTACTCGTTCATGGAGCGTGGCATGGATCATGGTGTTGGGAACGAGTGACCCCTTACCTGGATGCAGCGAACGTTCGCTGGGTGGCGCCAGACCTACCAAGTGTCGCCTCAGCTTCGACAGGTGCTAACCAAACTGAAGATAACCTCGCAGTCCGCGAAGCCTTGGATCGCTTACGCGGGAACGACGAAGCGATCCTGCTTGGCCACTCGCGCGGGGGCTCGGTCATCACCGAAGCCGGAACACATGACCGAGTGGGACACCTGGTCTACCTCACAGCGTTCCTTGGCCTGGAAAATGAAGACACCATGCCCTACAGGTCTGATGCTCTGAATCAGTGTTTAGAAGTTCAAGTCGATGGCACGATCACCGTTAACCCGGAGTTGGCCAAAACGGTTTTTTACAACGAACACAAAGAACAAGACTTCGCGTGGGCTGCTCGGCATTTACGTGCCCAAAGTTTTGAACCGTTCGAAGACCCATCAGAGTTGGCATGGCAGACCAAACCCTCAACCTACGTAGTTTGCCGCAACGACAATGCCTTGCTCGTAGCCGGTCAACGCAAAATGGCCGCGAGGGCGACACAGTCAATAGAATGGAACACAGACCATTCGCCCTTTCTATACCGACCCGAACTTGTGGCGACGTTACTGATTGGTTTGAGCGTTAGCGGATAGGCTTCAAGGCCACGCATCCGCTTTGGCACCGATGGCCAGGGAGTGCCCCAAGATGGCGCTATTTTTACTTCGATGGGAGTTCCGGTCGCAGACCTCTCAGGATCGTTCACGAATAGGGACAATGGCCTTGGGACGGTTGTGCACTTCCTGATCTACGACGTGATAAACGAGCCCGGTCCTGACGGGACATTCTAAGGCAGGTTCGCCTACAGCACGATTGCACCACCGGCACCAGTGCCACTCCCGGCCGCAGCTTTACTCTTCTTGTCCGCATTAGGCGGACTCGTCGGGATGAAACGGTTTCGATCGGCTTAACCCCCTAGCCTCGCGCACAATACCTCGCCAAGTGCGGGGTTTTTGGTGTCTGCTATTGGCCGATATCGGACTACTTGAGGGCGCAATGCGAAACCTGCCGAACGTCCGCTAACAGCAAAAACGTAGCCGCGTTCCGTAGCGTACCCCCCTGTTACATAAAGTACCCAGGGAGCGCGGCGGGGAGTTACCCTGTTACCCTACTTTCCTAGTTTAAGGGGTTACCGGCGGTTACGCCTGCGGCTACGGAGTTACGTTTTAAACCTAACCGACGGGCACAACCGCTCCTGCCGCTTGCTCTTAGACGCGTGGCCGGGATGAGTGGTTACCCGGTGACCGACAAGGTCCTCGCTGGGCTTGTTTGCCGCAAACCCACTCAATGATATGGCGTATATCATTCAAAATATTCCCCTTATTTAACCTGTTAGACCTTAAAGTATATTGATTGGTGCCGCCATTCAAAAAGGTAATACGAAATGAAGTACGGCTACGCACGTGTCAGCACTGGCGACCAAACCTTGGACCTACAGACGGATGCTCTCCTTGCAGTAGGCTGCGAGCGTCTCTATACGGACCATGGCGCCTCGGGCAGGGATACCCCGCCTTGGGTTAGACGACTCCTGGGCGACTTACAGGACGGCGACAATGTCGTAGTGTGGCGGCTGGACCGGTTAGGTCGGTGGATTACGAGTGGGGTGGTGCAGATGTTTTCAATCATACCAATGAAAAACGGACGACCATGATGGTCGTCCGTGTTGACGTTTTCTGTTTGGATCGCCCTGATGCGTTACGCAGGGGTGGCTTGCTTCTGCTCACGCCGACGGCGACGAATGGAATCGAGGCCCATAACGCCTAATCCGATGCCGAACATGGCAATGGTGTATGGTTCGGGAATTGCGGCTGCCTCCACAAACTGCACCTCTGATAGGCCGACTAAAGAGGGCGCGCCATAATTGGTTAGATAATTCAGTCTTACGTGGCTTGCAGTTATATTTCCAAGGGCAAAGATTTGAGCTGGTTCATTTGTGATGGGTAGGTATTGGGCGATCGAGAGTGTCGTCGTTCCAAGCAACGAAGTGAAGGAGATGCCGTCAGATGAGGATTCGAGTGTGAAATCTTTGACCCCTCGATTTTGGTCAACATCGTAGTCGTATTGCCAAATTGCAATGTCACTCAAACTGTACGTCCCGCCTAAATCGAAGGTCAAGTTACACCCACCCAGGCAGCTATCCGTGCCCGCTGAATCGTTCAGCCACATATCGCTAAAGAGGGTCGAGTGGGTCGCTGTTGTGGAAATGGACGGAGTCAAACCGGCACCGTTCGTCAGGTTGGACAACGAATAAGTTGGAAACGTGCCCCCAGAGCTTGTCGCAGTTACACCCGCTATAATTCCCGCCTTCACCTCTCCCGCCGTAGCGATCAAGACCGCCGCGCACGCCACCGCCAGTTGAATCGCCCGCATCCTGTTGTTTGCCTTAGTCGCATACGCGAATTTAAAATTAGATTTCTTCATTAACTTAATCTGAACTTTTCGTTCATTCGGCCGGTCTTGCCAGACCGGAAGGCCTGCCAACGCCCCATTAGACTTGATAACCGCCCTCTATATTTTCGCACTTCTTTAATCTCACCCCACATGCACACTAAAGAGCGGGCCAGAACGTGGTAAGTAAAAAAATGTAAGGTAATTGTATATTGGCACTTACATACGAGTAATGGCCATCGTTCTAGCCGGGCTTTTCAGGCAGATGTCTGCGTGGAGCGTGAATCGCTAACCTGCGCGTGGGACAAACGGGTATCACTGCAAACCAACTCTTTGTTTCTTTTATGTCTGAAATTATGTGCACGAATCACAGCCCCGCGAACCAGTTCTTTCAGTGAATCAGGGAAACGACCACTGCAAATGCAAGCAAGATGCAAGCGACGTCCAACCACAGTCAGGTTTTGGGCCAGATCGCGTTAGGATGTCAGGGGTAGCGTTGCGGGAATAGTGAGAAAAGGAGGGATTATAACGACTACAATAAGCCCAGTTGTTTTTAGATGTGGTGGATGTCCTCGTCCATCGAGTGATCAGTTGAGTGCCACCGAGCACGGTTAACAGACTTCTTTTTCCTTTCCTTATCATCGTTGCTGGGCTTTTTCTTTTTCTTGTCAGGGTTCTCGATGTCGTATATGTCACGCAGTCGCTCAGACAGCCACAATTCTAGTGTTTGATCTTTTCGATCCTTTCCAGCTTCTCTAAGGTCCAACACGTCGGGAAACTCAAGCCAGGGAAGTGTAAGGATAGGAAATATTAACGCTGTTTTGGCGACGAGACGAACGCATCACTGTGGCTAGATTTTGATAGAAAGTGAGATGTCCCGGATAGTTTAGAATGCTATTTTGCAGGCAGTAGTAATTACCGATAAGTGAATATGCATACACCGCAAGAACGAGCACATGGTTTATTGGCTTTGGTCCGTGAACATGCTGACGCAAGCGAATCACAGCGCCACCTGAGCAGCAAGGTAGCTGAAGCCTTTGCCCGCGAGGGGTTGTTTCGAATCGCAACCCCGGTAGATTATTTCGGATCCGAGCATGACCCGATCACGCAAATGGAGACAATAGAGACTATTGCCTATGGCGACGGTAGTGCCGCGTGGAATTTAATGATTGGTATAGAAACCTTTGGCTTGATCGCGCCAGGTTTCGTTCACTGCCGCGACCTGCTCAAGGACGAAACAATCATCATGTGCAGTTCAACCGCATCAGCGGGGCGGGCCGATAAGGTCGA
>JAQWQN010000052.1 GCA_029244465.1 Pseudomonadales bacterium | reverse complement strand
TTTGGGCACCATCAACATCGCTGCCCGAGAAAAACTCGATAACCTGATTCTTGTGATCAACTGCAATCTGCAAAGACTTGATGGTCCTGTGCGGGGAAACGGCAAAATTATCCAAGAGCTCGAGCGCGTTTTTCGAGGAGCGGATTGGAATGTCCTTAAAGTGATTTGGGGGAGCGGTTGGGATGCCCTTTTGGCAAGCGATAAGAATGGCGTACTGCGAAAAAGAATGGATGACTGCCTTGATGGAGATTATCAGATGTATTCTGTACTCCCGGGTGATGTGCAACGCGAACACTGGGTAGAAGGCAATCCTGAACTTGAACAGATGATGAACTCGCTGACAGACGAAGAAGTCAAAGCGATCAAGCGCGGCGGGCAGGATCGGAAGAAAGTCTACGCTGCCTTCGACCAGGCCATGCAAGCGCGAGACAAGCCCACGGTACTTTTGGTGAAAACGGTGAAGGGCGATGGCATGGGGGCCCAAGGTAAGAATACCGCGCATCAATACAAGAACATGAGTGGCGAAGAAAGGGTTCTCTTAGCGAAAGAATTAGGTATTCCTTTATCTTCGGTAGAGGCCGCCAAAGCGGAGTTCTATATGCCACCGGAAGATTCTGCTGAGATTCGGTATCTCCGTAAACATCGTACTTCGCTTGGTGGCCCCGTACCTCGGCGCCGACAAATATGCCCGTCTCTTGAAGCACCAAATCTAGATCAATTACGCGACTTTCTGGGGGGGAGTCGCGAGCGATCTATCTCAAGTACGATGGTGATGGTTCGGCTCCTGTCGAGCTTGTTGCGGTTGCCTGAATTTGGCAAGTATGTCGTGCCAATAGTCCCTGATGAGGCGCGCACCTTCGGTATGGACGGCTTGTTTAAAGTGGCAGGAATTTATTCGCCGCTCGGGCAGCAGTATCGCCCGGTTGATGCGGATAGCTTAGTTCCCTATCGAGAAGCGGCTGATGGGCAGATTCTGCAGGAAGGGATCTGCGAGACCGGAGCAATGGCATCGTTCATGGCGGCGGGTAGTGCATATGCGGTGCACGGCTTGCCGATGATCCCGTTTTACATCTTTTACTCGATGTTCGGCTTTCAGCGTGTTGGCGATATGATTTGGAGCTGTGGCGACATGATGTGTCGAGGCTTCTTGTTGGGTGGTACGGCTGGCCGCACGACTTTAAATGGCGAAGGTTTGCAGCACGAAGACGGGCACTCACAAATCTTGGCCAGCACGGTGCCAAACCTGAAATCCTATGATCCGTATTGTGGCTATGAGCTGACTGTGATTGTGCGCGATGGTTTGTACAGAATGTATGAGCTGCAAGAAGACCATTTCTATTATCTGACGCTGTACAACGAAGCTTTTGTCATGCCGGACTTAGCAACGGTCGCCGCGCGGACCGATCAGGATGAAGATTCCCTCTGTGAAGGGATTCTCCAGGGTATTTATCGCTTCGACGCCTGGACCTCTGAGCGCTCGATAGGGCAGGTGAACTTGCTTGCAAGCGGACCGATTGTTAGGCAAGCGCAAGCGGCTGCCGACTTTCTTATCCGGCATGCGATAGATGTCACGCTTTGGAGCGTCACGAGTTTTACGGAACTCGAAAGAGATGCCCAACGCTGTGCGCAAACGAATCGAGAAAATCCATTCGCGCAAGCCACTTCGCCTTATATTGCGCGGGCCTTGAGTGAGACAGATGGCGTTTATGTCGCAGTGACCGACTACATGAAGAAGATAGCAGTTGGCCTCGCCCCGTGGATACCGGGCTCCTATGAGGTGCTTGGTACAGATGGTTACGGGCTTTCTGAATCGCGCGAAAAACTACGCGAGTATTTTGAGATTGATGCCAAGGCAATCTGTAAGACGGCGCTGGCATCGCTCTATCGAGATGAGCAAATAGATGGGCAGGTCCTCCAGAACATCTTGAACGATTTGGACGTCATTTAGGAAAAAATTTATGCAAGATTTTAACAACAAACTAGCTGTGATTACCGGTGGTGGTACGGGTATGGGTCGTGAGCTTGCTTGTGTGCTCGCCGAGTTGGGTGCCAGTGTCGCAATCTGTGATGTGTCAGCGGAAAACATGGCCGAAACGGCGAGCCTTGCCAGTGTCGCTGAGGATTGTCAGATCACGACGCACCTCTGTGATGTGTCATCTGAAGATCAGATGAATGCCTTTCGCGATGAGGTTGTAGATCAGCATCAGACAGACCACATAAACCTGCTGTTTAACAATGCAGGTATCGCTGGTGGTGGCGAATTCGTTGCGGGTGATCGTGATGCGTGGGAACGAACTTTTGGTGTTTGTTGGTATGGCGTTTACTACGGTTGCAGGGCTTTTATGGATCTCCTCGTGGCTGCAGATGAAGGCTACATTGTGAACACGAGTTCTGTGAATGGCTTTTGGGCCAGTATTGGGCCTGATACCTCACACACAGCTTATGCAGCAGCGAAGTTCGCAGTGAAGGGTTTTACTGAGGCATTGGTCACCGATCTAAGACTCAACGCGCCTCATGTGAAATGCTCGGTGGTCATGCCAGGCCACATAGGCACGTCCATCGCGTTGAATAGTTCCGTAGTGCACGGACAAGGCTCGGCATTAGAGATGAGTGCTGAAGCCGTTGACACCGCGCGACAGCGATTACTTGCGGCCGGTGTGCCAGTCGATAACGTACCTGATGATCACATTCGGCAACTGATCCATCAACGTGCAATTGCCTTCCGAGATCAGGCGCCGACAACGGCTAAAGAGGCAGCGAATATTATTCTGGATGGTGTCAGAGAAGAGCGTTGGCGTATTTTGGTTGGGGATGACGCCTATCATTTGGATGCGATAGTTCGTCAAGCGCCAGAAGAAGCTTACGAGCCAGACTTTATCGAGAAAATGTATGATGCCGGTCACTTTGATGAGCTCGTACCGACGCAACCGAGGTCTGATCGATGAGCAGCCAAAAAAGAGATGCGGCCATTGTCGGTATCTATGAGTATCCCGATCGGGATGTCGATGGTGAGTTGAGCCCGCTGCAAATTAAGACCGTTTGTGCTCGTAATGCGTTGGCCGACGCTGGGCTTAGCTGGTCAGACGTCGACGGCATATACGATGCCTCGGAGGGATTAGCGATGAGTGGGTTGTTTTTGGCGGAGTATTGGGGGTTGGCCCCCACTGTCATAGACACAACCGGTGTCGGTGGCAGTTCCTATGAGTTTCATGTCGCACATGCCTTGTCAGCGATACGCGAAGGTCGCTGCAAAGTGGCCTTGCTGACCTATGGCTCTACTGCGCACAGTAACCGGATGGCGATTGGCGTTGGCGGGCGTGGCATGGGAGGCATCAATGCAGCGGACAATATGGAGAGCTTTGTTGGGCAAACACTCGTCTCCAACTATGCGATGGTCGCGCACAGACATATGCACCAATACGGGACAACATCAGAACAACTTGCTGAGATTTCTACTGCGACCCGCTATCACGCAATGCGCAATCCTGATGCGGTGCGCGCGATGGAGGATCTAGAATTCATCGACATTCGTGAAACAACGATTGATGACGTGGTCAACTCCCGGATGATCGCCGATCCACTGCATTTACTAGAGTGTTGCATGATTTCCGATGGCGGTGGTGCCGTCGTTATCGCCTCGTCTGACGTTGTTCGTAATACCAAGAAGTCACCTGTCTGGGTCATTGGCGCCGGCGAGGCGACAAAGTACCCGACAAACACCGGCGACCTGACCGTCTCTGCCGGTGCCCAGTCGGGGCCCGTTGCATTCGGGGAAGCGGGCGTTACCGCGGCTGAGATTGACGTGGCGATGATTTACGATTCCTTCTCAATCACGGTGCTCACAATACTTGAAGACCTGGGTTTCTGCGCCAAGGGGGAAGGGGGCGTTTGGGTGACGGGTGGTAAGCTTCGTTTTGATCAAGCGGGTGGGCCGGCGCTGAATACTGATGGTGGCGGCTTGTCGTCGAACCACCCAGGGATGCGTGGTATTTTCTTGTTGATTGAAGCGGCTCGTCAGCTCCGTGGAGAGTCGATGGCTCAAGTCGTCAACGCGCAGTTGGCCGTTGCACATGGTAACGGTGGCATGCTGGGCTCAAGACACACGGCAGGCACGATAATATTGGGGGCAGACTAATGGCGGGCAGCAGACCACTACCTACACTCGACGAACCAGATAGCGGTGAATTCTGGCGCGCAACGACGACTAAAGAACTCAAGTTTCAGCGTTGTGACAGCTGTGCAACGACGATCTGGTACCCACGTCCCCATTGCACGGGTTGTCTGGATGGAACGCTTGCCTGGCACTCCTCGAATGGGTTCGGGACGCTTTATAGTTACAGTGTCGTGCGTCAAAGTTACCATCCCTTTTTTCGTAACCTTGTGCCTTACGCGGTGGCGTATGTCGATGTGGATGAAGGTTTTCGTATACTGACCAATGTCGTCGGCATAGAAGACCCCTCGACAGAACTTAAGATAGGCCAGCGCCTGCAGCTTGTCTGGGAAGAACATGAAGGCTTGAACATCCCACTTTTTGAGCCGGCCGGCTAGGTCTGGCAACAGGCGCAGGGTATGAAAGATTTCTCAGGCAAGATTGCAGTGATCACCGGCGGCGGTACTGGCATGGGGAGAGAACTCGCCATTCAGTTAGCTGAAGAAGGGTGTGATATCGCACTTTGTGATGTTTCGCTTGAAAATATGGCGGAAACCCTAGCGATCACCTCGGCACGTGCAGCACAAGGCGTGCGCACGACATCGTTTTGTTGTGACGTTAGTGATGCGCAGGATATGACTTTGTTTGCTGCGCATGTCCAATCTGAATTCGCTGTCTCGCACATCAACTTATTGTTTAACAATGCGGGCATAGGTGGTGGTGGCAGCTTTGTGGGTGAGGCGCGGGTTGATTGGGAGCGCACGTTTAACGTTTGTTGGGGTGGGGTCTATAACGGTTGCCGGACGTTTATGGACTTATTGGTCGCGAGTGACGAAGGTCATGTGATCAATACCTCCAGCATCAACGGTTTTTGGGCGAGCGCCGGAGCGGGGGCATCGCACACGGCCTATTCCGCAGCAAAGTTTGCTGTAAAAGGCTTTACGGAAGCGTTGATCGCGGATCTAAGACTCAATGCACCTCACGTAAGGGCGTCTGTTGTCATGCCTGGTCATATTGGGACATCAATAATACTGAATGGGAATGGAACCGATGATGTACAAGGGGCGCGAACGGTGCTGAGAATGATGGGGCAGCCAGTCGATCAGATGGATGATCAGGCTGTCGCTGTGGCGCTTGAGCGCTTTGGCAAGGGGTTTCGCGATCGGGCACCAACGACGGCCGAGCGTGCGGTAAAAATAATCCTCGCCGGCGTTAAAGAGGATCGGTGGCGCATCTTGGTTGGCGATGATGCGGTCACCTTAGATGCTGCCGTTCGGGCGGCGCCAGAAGAGGCTTACGAGGTCGATTTTAGTAGGCGTCTTCGTTAGCGAGCAGACGCTGTTTGGCTTCGTGCAGGTTTGTTTAAGACGGTATAATTACACGCGCGGTACCGAAGACCCGCGTCTCTTTTGCATCATTAGTGACCGTAAGATCAATCTCGACAGTGCCCGAATCTTCGTCAATGTCTGTGACGACGCCATTAATAAAATACGGCTGATCAACCACACAGGGTGCTCGAAATATCGTGTCAATTGAGCGGACCTCAGCTGTTGGAGCCCAATGGTGAATCATTGCCGATAGAAAGCCTTGGCTCATGATCCCTGGAACCAGCGCGCCGGGTAAGCCTTCTTTGCGCGCATATTCATGATCTGTGAATCGCGGCCCGTCCCATCCAGCCGCTACTGCAAACTGTTTGACATTTGGCAGACTCGTATCGGGTTCGAATGCGGGTAGTTCTTCACCAAACTCCACATCGGTTATTGCATTGATGGTCATTCTTGTGGTTTCTCCCTGATGACGACACTGGTATCTGCGGATCCTAATATTTCGCCCGCTGTATCGAGAAACTCCATGCGATTAACAAAAAACACCATGCGTCCAGAGCGGCCTGACTTGGTGTAAATGTCGTGCAAGTGAGTGCGAATGGTAATGGGCTCACCGGCGCGCATTGGTTTCAGTGGTGAAACCGCTTTGCCAGCGTCCATGCCTAAACCCTTGAATTTCGGAAAGCCTTCTGGATAACGCGTGCGGGGCTGAAGGCTAGAACCGATGGTCGGTGGTGCCTGGAAGTCTGAGTCAGCTGGATCGATGAACTTGGCTGCGGTTTCGCCGCAGCTTTTGGCATAGGCTGCAAGCTTTTCGGCTTCCAATTCCATGACGTAGTCATCGAAAACGACGTTTAAGAACTGTGCTCGCAGACCTTCTACGTCAATGGGTTTTGTCGGGTCTGTCATGCGTCCTCCTGGCTGATTTTGAGCGCTTTAAAGTCGGAACCCTTGAGTGCCTCTACGAGCTCAAGCTCAGAATTAATGGCTGCGGCGAACTCGGTCGCGCAACGGCCGATGTGTGAAACGATGTGGGCGTCACTCCCTCCGACACCTAAGTAGCTTTGCTCGTCTGCCATTTGCTGAGCGATCTGATCTTCAACGCCTCGGCTGCCGCCATTGTAAACTTCGACGGTGCGAACCCCTGCGGGGATGCCAAATTCTGCCAGGTGAGCGGCCATACCGACGCGCTTTCGGCCGGGGTGGCAAGGTACAGCGACTGCGCCATGCGCGTCGCAGGATTCGATAACTTGGGCCAGCGATAAGTGTATGTTGGTGAAATCAAAACTTTCCTGTAGCGCTTTTGTCACTCCGAAGATCAAGACGTGACCATACTCAGTCTCGACTTCCGCACCCTTGAGAATCGTGATGCCGTGTTTTTGGCCTAGTTCTTTGTAATCTGATTCGTCATCGAACTGGCGATGCTCGGTCAACACAAACCCGTCGATGGCGATTTCGCGTGCCTTAATCCACTGACAGTAATTTTGTACTTTAGCGCGACCATCATCTGACTTGATGGAGTGAGCATGTAGGTCGAGGATCATCGTTCGCTCCGAATGTCTTGCCAAAGGTGTTCAAGTTGCGCTGTCAGGTGAGCTTCATCTTTGCTATTATCGATCACACGATTAGCAGCGGCGATGCGCTCTTCGTTGCTCAGTTGCGCGTCAATACGCGCTTGTACCGCTTCCCGATCGATGCCATCCCGTGCAGTTGCACGTTCGATCGCAACTTCCCGATCGATCACCGTCACCCAGACCTCGTCTCCGATGTCTTGCCAACCCGCTTCGAGGAGTACAGCCGCTTCGAGTACGATGCAATGGTTCGATTTGGTGGCCTGTACCGTGGCAATTTCCTCTTCGGCCATGCGTCGAATTGCGGGCCAAACGATGGCCGTTAGCTCGTCTAGGCGGTTTCCTGCGCCAAACACCTTATCGCCTAGTACGGCGCGGTCGATTTCTCCATCTTCACCAACGACATCAGCGCCGAAAGTACTCACGACTTGATCAAACGCGTCGGTGCCTTGTAAGTATGCACGATGCCCTAGCTGGTCAGCATCGATAATATGCGCACCAAAAGTGCCTAACAGCTTTGCCGCTGTTGATTTTCCTGAGGCGATTCCGCCAGTTAAGCCAATGATCAATCGATAACTTCCTTTAAAGCAGCCGGTAATGTTAGCGGGTGGCGCACATAAGTGCGAGTCCGCATAAAACGAATGGAAAAGACTCACCGCCGCCAGCCTCTATTTGAATTATGATTGTGCGAGTCTTGCGTTGGAAAATGGTGTGTTGAAAGAAGTGAAGTTCGTTTTGCCGACAGGTGAGGAAGTGCTCTATATGGGAGCATCGGGTGACAGCGTTATGGATGTTGCCCTCGATAACGATGTCGCCGGGATCATTGGCCAATGTGGTGGTGGCTGTACCTGCTGTACGTGCCATGTTTGGGTTGTATCGCCCAGGGTGAATACGTTGGAGCCGCCGCACAAAGATGAGATTGATATGCTCGAATATGCTTGGGGGCGTGACGCGCGGAGTCGATTGAGCTGTCAGATATTCTTAGATCAAACCGATGAACAAGTGGTTGTCGCGGTACCTGTCCAGCAAGCCTAGTTTGTCTCAAGCAATCTCTTGCGCTGACTGCCTGAACGCGAATGCGGCGTAAATGAGTAGTGTGCTCATAACGATTTCGGCAACGATGGATGCAGTCGCAAACTCTGCCCCGTGGAGTAGCCATGCCAACGTTCGAAATGCGGCAGCACACACCAACAACGCAGCGCTAGCGCTAACCCAAGACGTTGACCTCCGCCAGGCTCCCAAGAGGGCGAATGCTGAGACACAAACGAAGAAGGATGTAAAATCGCCCACCTGACTACTTCGGGCCATACCATCGAGGAGGGGCATACCTAAGCCCTCCGCAGCACTGGCAGGACTAACGATCCAGTTGACCGCCATCACACCCATAAATAAACCGACTAGCCCGGACAGAATGCGTGCCACCATAATTGTCTCTTCTGCGTTTGCGGAACGCCAGGGTAGTGCAGGATCGATCTTGGTGGAAGCATCACTGCACTCAGACTAAAGTGTGGGGTTTTGTATTGGAGCGAACATGAATAAAGCAGATCGTGCGGGTAGGCTTGCGGGAAAGACGATGGTCGTGACCGGGGGCGCAGGGATTTTGGGCCATAGTGTCGCTAACGTAGCCCACTCTGAAGGTGCGCAAATTGTATTGTTTGATGTTGTGGGGGAGTTCTCTAGCGATCTTACCGGTAGTGGTGCTCAGTACCTGCAGGTAGATCTCACGGATGACCAGGCGGTAGAACGAGCTATTGCTGAGGTGGGATCATTTGATATCGTCGCGAACATTGCTGGTGGTTTTGATATGGGGCCCACTGTATTTGAGACAACGGACGAGCGCTGGGAAGCAATGCAAAAAATTAATGTAACGACGCTACGAACGATGCTGCGTCACGCAGTGCCTGTTCTGCAGCGCCGTGGTGGTGGCAGTATCGTTAATGTTGGTGCGTTGGGTGCCCTCCGGGGGGCCGGCAATATGGGCGCCTACACTGCGGCTAAATCAACGGTTATGAGGCTTACAGAAGCGTTGAGTGACGAGCTCCGACATCAGTCTATAAACGTCAATGCGGTTTTGCCCAGCTTAATTGATACGCCACGGAACCGTGCGGATATGCCGGATGCCGATCATGATCAGTGGGTTTCTCCAGATGACTTAGCGAACGTAATTTGCTTTCTTGCCTCGGATGATGCGAGTGCGGTGCACGGCGCCATGGTTCCTGTTACTGGGCTTGTTTAATCGGCGACGATATCCCTGCCAATGACGAAGCGCATGATTTGGCTCGTTCCTTCAAGGATTTCATGGACGCGAAGGTCACGCATAAATCGTTCGACGGGAAAATCTCGTAAAAAGCCGTAGCCGCCGTGTAGTTGTAAAGCATCGTTGACAACTTTTGATCCTGTTTCCGTTGTCAATAACTTCGCCATAGCAGCCCACTGGGTCTTGTCTATCGCACTTTTGCTGACTTTGTCGGCGGCAATGTATAGCAATGCGCGAGCGGCCTCGAGCTGCGTCTTCATGTCGGCCAGCATGAATTGAGTGTTTTGAAAGTCGGCAATGCGCTGACCGAACTGGCGGCGTTCTTTAACGTAGCCAACTGCATCGTCTAGGCATCGTTGACCACCGCCAAGTGAGCAGGCACCGATGTTTAGACGTCCACCATCTAGCCCTTGCATAGCGATCTTGAACCCGTCTCCCGGCTGGCCGACCATATTCGCGCTCGGTACACGACAATTATCAAAAGTGACTGAGGCTGTCGGCTGGGAATGCCAGCCAAGCTTGCGTTCTTGCGCACCAAATAAAAGCCCATCGGTTTCTTTGTCAACAACGAAACAAGAGATGCCGCCAGCCTGGCTGCCTTGATCTGTTCTGGCCATGACGACATAGACTTCGTTGACGCCACCGCCAGAGATGAAGGCTTTTGAGCCGTTTAATACGTAGTGATCCCCTTCCAAGACAGCGGATGTTTTCAATGATGCTGCATCGGAACCAGCGCCAGGCTCGGTCAAACAATAGGAGGCGATCTTGGCCATTGTCGCGAGATCAGGGAGATAACGCTCTCTTAGAGATTCGGAGCCGAAGGCGTCGATCATCCAACTGGCCATATTGTGGATGGAGATAAAAGCAGCAGTCGACGGGCATCCGTAGGAAAGCGCTTCCATAATCAGAGCTGCCTCGATTCGGGTTAGTCCTATGCCGCCGTACTCTTCACCGACATAAATTGCGCCGAAACCAAGTTCGGCTGCTTTATGTAAAGTCGCGCGCGGAAATGTACTGTGCTCATCCCAGTCTGCCGCGTGAGGTGTAATTTCTTCTGCCGTAAAGCGTCTTGCCATGTCCTGGATAGCAGATTGCTCTTCCGTAAGTTCGAAGTTCATTGTGACAACCTTTGGTCTGTTTGGCGCAACGCTTAAACCCCAATTTTGCTGGCGCATTTGAGGTCGCGGGGAATGTTGCTTAAAGTTGGTCAACTATATCGGTGTCCAACAAAAATACTAGAACATGATGCAGAATATTCTTTTAACGAGACGGTGGCCGGTGACGGTCGAAAAAGACCTTGAATTGCTCGGTAACGTCATTCGCAACGAAGGCGACGAGCCTTTGTCACGGCAAGCGCTTCGCCATGCACTGCATAGCTCGGAGGTTGTGTGCCCGACCGTAACAGATCAGCTTGATGCAGATCTTTTGCTAGACAGGCAAGTGAAGACCCGCCTGATCGCAAATTTTGGAGTGGGCTTCAATCACATCGATATCGAAGCTGCCAAGCAAGCAGGAATTGCTGTGACAAATACACCGGGCGTGCTGACTGATGCGACAGCAGAAATCGCGCTGAGTCTGTTGTTGTCTAGCGCGAGACGGACAGGAGAAGGCGAACGGCATGTTCGTGCCGGTGCCTGGGTCGGTTGGCGTCCGACGCACATGCTATCGACGCAGGTCACCGGCAAAACCATGGGTATTGTCGGCGCAGGTCGCATTGGCATCGCGTTCGCACGCAAAGTTTGCCATGGGCTTGGTATGAAGATTTTCTATAGCAGTCGTTCAGAGCTGGCAGAAAGTGTTGCGCTAGAGCTCGGTGCGACTCGTTTAGAGTTGAGTGATTTGCTGGCACGTTCCGATTTTGTCAGCTTGCACTGTCCGGCGACACCGGCGACTCATCACCTGATTAACGCCGAAACACTTGCACAGATGCAAAGCCATGCGCATCTTATAAATACGGCTAGAGGGGATGTGATCGATGAAAATGCCTTGGTGCACGCGCTGCAGAACGGTGTCATTGCTGGCGCGGGGTTGGATGTCTATGAACAGGAGCCGAGTCTCGCATCCGGACTAGAAACACTAGATAACGTGGTACTTTTACCTCACATGGGGAGCGGCACGGTGGAGACGAGAGAAGCAATGGGGCAATGTGCGCTGAGTAATGTTCGAGCATTTCTAGCCGGTGACACGTTACCAAATAGGGTGGTCTAATGATTACGAAGGTTTTGAATGACTGGCGGTCGCGACCCTGGTGGATGAACTTGATCTTCTACTTTTGCGTGTACATGACCATCCTTTATATGCCGTTTGATTTGTTCTATAAGCCCGTCGCGCAGGACGAGGAAATTTGGTTTGGTTTCACTTTGACTGGCTGGTGGGCGAAGGCCACTGAACCTCTGCACTGGCTCATCTATGGCTTTGGCGCGTATGGGTTTTGGCAGCGCAAAGCGTGGATGTGGCCGTGGGCCGCTGTCTACTCGATGCAGGTCGTTATCGCGATGGTGGTTTGGAATCTTCTCCGGGCTGATGGTGCGGGTTTGATTGGCGGCCTTGTTGCTGGCGGATTATTCCTCATCCCAACCTGGGCTTTGTGGCGCAGCAAAACGATTTTTCAACCGAACCAAGACACGGAGTCCTTGCAAACAACGACAGAATGACAATGAAAAAACTAGAGAATAGAGTCGCCTTGGTTACGGGTGGTGGGCGCGGGATTGGTGCGGCGACAGGTCGGTTGCTAGCCAGAGACGGTGCCCATGTGGTCATTAATGATCGAGACCAGGATGCCTGCGAAGAAAGTGTACAGGCGATCAGAGATGAGGGGCTAACTGCGGATTATGTGGCACTTGATTTGACGCAAGAAGGCGCGGGGGAAGAACTCATCGAGCGAACGCTAGAACTTGCGTCTGGAATAGACATTATTGTCAACAATGCGGGATATGTTTGGAACTCCGCGATGCACAACCACTCCGATGAACAATGGCAGGCAATGCTCGATATGCACGCCACTGTGCCATTCAGAATACTTCGCGCCTATTACCCGTGGTTGAAAGCCAAAGTCCGCGCGGAAGAAGCCGACGGCACCGTGAGATGTCGCAAGATCGTTAATATATCATCCGTTTCTGGCACTGAAGGGGCTGCGACGCAGATTGCGTATTCGGCAGGAAAAGCAGCCGTGGTGGGACTCACTAAAACGCTTGCCAAGGAATGGGGACGACTGAACGTCACTGTAAATAGCGTGGCATTTGGTCACATCGACACGAGGTTGACGCAAACCTACGAAGAGGAGCCCCCAACTATTCAAGTTGGTGACAAGGAATTTAAGGTCGGCCTTAAGACAAACCAGGTTGAGGCCATGACACCGCAAGTGCCGCTCCGTCGCGTTGGTCAGCCAGAGGATGCAGCGGGCGCGATATATATGTTCTGTATTCCGGAGTCTGATTTTGTGACCGGCCAGCTATTGCTGTGCTCTGGCGGACTGCGCGGATAGCTTTGCGAGGCATTCTGCAAGGTGTTGGCTATTTACTAGCCATCGTATTCGTAGCCTCGGTCTTGAGTTGGTTGTTGGCCGGTTGGCTGGAGTATGAGTATCTAAAGGTGCTCTCTAAATCAATTCAACTGGTCCTGGTATTAAGCGTGATCCCCTTGTGGCGATGGCTCCGCTTGGACTTTTACGCTATCGGGCTTGAGGATTGGCGTGCCCGGGTATGGCTCCGATGGGTCTGTGCGGGCATCGTCTCGCTCCTGCCTCTGATCCTGTTCTTCCTTGTGACGGGCTTTCGAGTACTTGATACCAGGGTTTCGATTCTGAGCTTGGACTTTTTGGTCACGGTCGCGACCGTTGTCGTTGGTGCCATTTTGGTTGCTGTATTTGAAGAGATATTGTTTCGTGGTGTGCTCTATACCTTGTTTCGTCGGGCCTGGTCAGTATTGCTCTCGGCCGCGGGCGTTTCGCTACTCTATGCGGGTGTGCACTTTCTGCGAAATGAAGAAACGTTGCTAACGGTTGGTCTGTTTTCTGGCTTTACCTATCTAAGCAAAGCGCTGCTCGGGTTAGGCGCGGTAGCGCAGGATCCCGGTTCTTTTGGTACGTTGTTTCTGTTGAGTTTGGTCCTCATTTGGGCGCGTACACAATTCAATCTATGGGTGTGCATCGCTCTTCATGCCAGCTGGGTATTGTCTATCCGTATGTTTAAAGAGCTGACGATACGAGACATAGTGAACCCGTTTGCGTCTTGGGTGGGAAGTTATGACAACTT
>JAQWQN010000008.1 GCA_029244465.1 Pseudomonadales bacterium | reverse complement strand
GGTTTGGTTTTAATGGTGGGAGTGCGCTTGCAGCCAATGGTGATGCTGCGATGGCTATGCTGGTCACACATATTTCAGCCGCTGCTGGCGCGTTTACTTGGATGTGCGCCGAATGGGTACGATATGGCAAGCCGTCCGCGTTGGGCGCTGTCACCGGAATGGTGGCGGGTCTTGGCACGATCACGCCGGCCTCTGGTTACGTCGGTCCAGGTGGCGCGCTGTTGATAGGGCTAGCCGCAGGGTTTGTTTGTTTTACAGCGACAAACTTCATTAAGCGAAGTTTGAAAATAGACGACAGTCTCGACGTCTTCCCTGTTCACGGTGTGGGTGGCATCTTGGGTACGCTTCTGACCGCTGTGTTTGCCAGTAATGCCCTGGGTGCTTTCTCTGGGCAAGAAGAAGTGAACATTGGTTCGCAACTCGGGATTCAGGCCATCGGCGTGATCGCCACGGTTGCCTACACGGCTGTTGTGACCTACGTTATTTTGCTTATTACCGGCGCGATGGTTGGTAATCGGGTTGAAGAGGACGAGGAACTCGAAGGGTTAGACCTCGTTTCACACAATGAAAGAGGCTATGACCTCTAGCAAGTCTGCTGAGGGCACGGTTGCGCGACGGGATCACGGGGTAGCTTCGCGAAATCGCCCGCAATGATCTTGTACGGTACGATCTTGAGAGTCGCGGTGCGACTCTCTTTGCCGCGCGCTGTGAAAGAGGTCAATGCACGGTTTGACGAAGGATGCCAGAACCGTAGAGAGCGTTAATGGGTGCTGCCTTCGTGCAAAAGACGTGGTTGAGTCTCAATACGTGACGGTAGAGGCGGATAGCTAGCGTAGAGCTGCTTGTCGAACGAGTAGGTCGATGAGCTCAGCAAAGCCATAGCCGAGGTGTTGAGCGCCATCGGGATACAAACTGGTTGGTGTCATGCCGGGTAGTGTATTCACCTCAAGTAGTGCGATTTCATTATTGTTGGCAACAATGAAATCCGCTCGGGACAAATCGCGCAGTCCTAGTATCTGGTGCGCGGTCCCTGCAATCTTTTGAAGCTGTTTTTGTACGTCGTTCTCGAGATGAGCAGGGATGATGTGCTCCGATTGGCCAGGCGCATAACGATTCTTATAGTCGTACCATTCGTTATCTGATGTTCTAATCTCGATAGCCGGATGCGCGAGCGACTGACCTTCAATTTCAAGAATGCCTACAGTGATTTCCTTGCCCGCGAAAAATGGTTCTACGAGGCAGGGTCCGAATTTCAGGCTTTCGCTAAGGCCGCGAGCAATGTCTCCGCCGTTGGGCAGGGGCATCACGCCGATGGCGGAACCCTGGTTCAAGGGTTTGATGACCACCTCCCGACCGAGTCTTCCTTTAATGTCCTCTGCCACCATAGTGACGTTATCCGATGGATTGACAATGTAATCATCGAGTACGGGGAGACCGTTTTGTCGGAATATTCGTTTTGCAATTCCCTTGTCCATAGCCAACGCACTGCCTCGGACACCACTGCCGACATAGGGGTATTGGAGGATCTCTAGAAAACCTTGTACGGTTCCGTCTTCCCCGGGTGGTCCATGTAGAGCTGGAAATACGACGTCAGGTTTGAACTCAACAAGGCGCTCGGCGGCATCACGGTTAAGTTCGATGAGAATGTGCTCGTGACCTTTCTGCGCAAGGGCTTTCACGACTTGGGCTGCTGAGTTACGCGAGACTTCTGCTTCTGCTGACGGGCCTCCCATCAATACGGCGACCGAAAGAGGTGACTTGCTCATGATCTCGTCCATTTCCTTTTGTCATGGGCCGGCAACGATTCACGTTCATCGATATAACACCAGCGGATATGGTCGCGCCAAGCGCCGTCGATAAAAAGAAATTGTTTCGAGAGCCCTTCGCTAACAAACCCACACCGCTCTACCAAACGCTGTGACCTTTCGTTAGTTGGTTGGATGTTCGCTTCAAGCCGATGTAGCCCAAGCGTCTGACAGGCGAAACGGATTAACATGCGAAGACCTTCATACATGTAGCCGTCGCCTTGGTGGCGAGCGACAACGTAGTAGCCGAGTGACGCACTTTGGAAGGAACCCCTAACGATGTTGTTGATATTGATGACACCAACGATGTCATCAGTATCTTTCAGGCAGACTGCAAAACCCTCATGGTCCTCTTTTTGGATCCGTTTTAGATAGGCTTTGAACAGCGTGCTGTTTGTTGGCGGGCTGATCCACGGCTCGTGGAGATCGATACTTTCTCGCATGCGGGTTGTGAATTGCTCTTCATCACTGCGGACGACCCTGCGCAGATAGACTCTCTGCTGCTCAGTATTCATTACGACGATTTTCCAGAACAAAAATTTCCCACAACGTAGGTGGAATGAGCGCCATACCAAAGATGATCGCGTAGACAGGATGTGCAATGAAGGCACCGGCAACGGGCCACAAAGTATCGAGATCGAAATCAATTTCCTGCCAGGCCAAGATCCCTGATGTCGTCAGAGCAAAGCCGAGTGTTAGAAGTCCAAATCTAATTAGATAACGAATGCGCATTACGACAAAAAATATAGGCAGCACCTCTTTCATGCAACCATGCACTGACAAACTCGTCAATGGGGTAGCGATGATCAACTTTAGAAACAGTCTCCGCTGCAGGATCCAGTACCCAGGCCGTTTTTTCGTCATAGCCATATAGAAGAACAAGGTGACCGCCTGTTTGTTGCAACGGTGCGCCCGTCAATTTACCGTTAGAAAAGTTAATACTGCAAACTATTGGCACTCCGTGATCCAATACTTGGGTGACGGTCGCCCAATCGTAGATGACTTCCACAGAGCCGTGAATACCATAAGTGTTGGCCGCACGTATTGCCAAAGGCCATGAACCGTACGCTCGGCTAAGGGGGTCGAGGCACATCGTAACGAGACGTTGCCACGAAGCGTCAACGCTAATACTACTCAGGCTCATGGCCAAAGCGGTGGGAGAGCAAATCCGCTGGCGAATCGCTTTGTCCGCGTCCATTTGGCTGATGGACTTTGGTGGTGACAGAATCACGCTGTGGTGATGGGACGGAGGCTCAACCTTTAGATTGAGCGGCCGGTAAGAAATCGTCAGTAGAGCGTCTTGAGGCATCTCACTCTCCCAAACCGTCACGCGAACCAGCAATTGGTCGAATAACTGGTGTGTGTGCCAACAGTCGATATGGGTGGATATCGTTTGATCACTGCCACCGGTCGCTTTGTGGCTGGGGTCGTCCGCAGGGACCCGTTGTAAAATAACGGGCTCAGCACTTCTAAAGCGAACCTCGAATTGGAACGGTGATTGTGCCCTGTCCGAGGACGAGGCCTTAAGGATGGATAGCGAGGGGACAATGATATGTGCGTCCGGGATATGCTCTAGAGTAAATTCGCATTGCCATTGATCTTCTCGAGCCTCACCATCGATCACGACCCGCTGCCAATCAAGGGATCCGTTGATAGCTAATGGATACCTGGGGATATCCGGCGTCGATAGGCGCGTCGTGAAGTTCATGATGTGATGGTAACGAGGTGGATCAAGAAAGAAAGTCAGCTAGAGAAAAGAATGAGGCACGAAAAGCAAAGCAGGCAGGCGCCAAGTAAGCGACATAATGGTGAGGAAGCATCTGCTCCGCATCTAGTTTTTTATACCACTGACGGCTGTAGTCTGTGCGAGGTCGCCTTTGAGCAACTGCTTGGTATGCCGCTTTTGGCAGGCTTGCAATTGGAGGTCATTGATGTTGCGTTAGATGAAGACCTTACTGCGCGCTACGGCGAGATTTTACCCGTGCTTGTCTTCGACGAGCACGAACTTCGGGCACCATTTGATGCGGCAATCGTCGCGCAATGGATCTATGACTCAAGGCTCTAGATTGAACAGCCGCTCGGCGTTCTTTTGTGTGGCTTGGCTAATCTGTTCTGGGCTGTGCCGCGTGCTTGCAGCGATCGCGTCGATTACAAACGGCAAGTGCGCCGGTTCACAGCGTCGCTTGTGGCGGGAGGAGAGATTGTTTGCCAAATGCCAATCCACAGGTACGTTTTGAGGTCGCAAGAAGGGCGCGTCAGTTTCGATGAGAAGTTGTTCGAGCGGAATGCGTTGCACAAGCTGACGTAGCTCTGTGCCTCTTTTTTGGTCGGCAATCCAACCCGTGATGCCAATGTAGTAGCCGGCCTTGAGGTAGCATTCCAGTTCGTCCTCGCTACCAGTAAAACAATGTATGACGACACCGGGTAAGCCTCCGTTTGCATTTGCCAATCGCGCTGCGACCTCGCCGCCACTGTCACGGTCATGCACGAGCAATGGTTTTTGCAGCTCATGTGCGAGCTCTATTTGCGCGTCGAAGCAGCGGCGTTGGTTGATTTGAGTTGAATAATTCCGATTGAAGTCGAGACCTGTTTCGCCAATGGCGCAGACGTTAGGCATTAGTGCGATCGATCGCACTTGATCAAGCCAATCCGCGTCAAGATTGTCGGCATCGTGCGGGTGTACGCCAACGGTGGACCGACAAATTGGCAATCGTCGCGTACCCTGATCAGCGGCGGTTGCGATCGTCCAGTTTGCCAAAAAATGACTTGAGGCTAAGTCGTTTGCGACCAGGATGCAGTGTGTAACGCCAACAGAGAATGCACGCTCCAAAATGGTGACTTCTTCGTCCGCGAACTGCCCGTTGGCCAGATTTACACAGATATCGGTGGACATAGACTACGGTTCGCGCAGATGGGCTTCTGTTTTGCTTAGCATCGGCAAAGCCATGCCCAAGCGCGCAGCGTAGACATGCCTGAAGGCAAGTACGTTCTTGACGTAGTTACGCGTTTCGCGGAAGGGAATACGCTCGATCCAAATGTCGATAGGCATCCCGGATAAATCCTTTATCCAACGGTCGACACGGTTTTCACCTGCGTTGTATGCGGCATACGCGAGCGGTGTTTGGCCGTTGTACCGGTTGACTAGCCAAGCAAGGTGAAGGCTACCCAGATCGATATTAACGCCAGCGTCGAACAGGCTGCGTGTATTTGTAAATGTTCTGCCGTGTCGGCGCGCTACCAATTTTGCCGTGCTTGGCAGTAGTTGCATTAGGCCGTGCGCATCAGCGAGAGACTTTGCCTGATGGTTCATGGCGGATTCTTGTCGCGCGAGAGCGGCCAGAGACGCCGCTGGTAGACCACTGGTCAGTGCAGCTTGTCGAAATTGCGACTCGAAGCCCATTGGAAACCGGAGATGGAGGTGGTCGTGGGCGTTTGCTTCGTTGGCGGTCAAGATTCCTAGACTTAGAAGGCCGTGTTCGTGAGCTAACTCTGCAGCAAGTATTTGTTGCTGTGCCGGTAGTTTAGCCAGTGCAGCGAACCACTCTCTTCGGGCATTGAGGTTGTCGCCAACCGCTCGGAGTTCTAGGCTTCTTTGCAGGGCGGGCACACTTCGCATGCGATTGACATTGAGCTGGCTCGTTTGCCCACCGTGAGCATTCATCTTGCCAGGAATACCAAGTCGTAGCGCGGCAAGAAAACCATAGTATTGTCGTTGTTCGGAGAGCGCTCGATAGGTCAGTTCGGCTCGTTTGTTGTCCGGATTAGTTGTCTCAAGCGCGCGCGCAAGCCAATACTGCCAGCGTGCCTCTTGTCGTATCTTTAGCGGTAACCGATCGATCCAGTCGATGACTTCGGGCCAGTTTTGGTTTTTAACCGCGTAGTCTGCAAACTCAATGAAGCGTGCAGGGTCTTGGTAGTGCGCTCGTACTTCGTGGGGAGGGAACTGGCCATCTTTCGCGAGGCCTATGGCGACTTCTAGGTCCAGGGCTGCTCGTTCCGCAGGTGACCAATAATCCCAGTTTCGGTACGTTTGCCAGGCTTTGGCTGCTGTTTCCGTACTCCGCGGCAAAAGCCTGGACAGACCGTGTGCAATGATTGTCTTATAACGACTTGTCCGATGTAGGAAGTTTGCTGTGCGAGTGATCCGTGTTGGTGAGACATGAGCCTGGTAGAACGCTTCCGCCGTGGATCGTGGCGATGGTAGGTTGTTCTTTGCGTCCGGCGAAAAGTAACGTTGTAGATAGCGTGCCAAAGTTACTTCATTGTGTTGCAAGGCAAGGTTGAGACGACGCCAGACAACGCCCGAATTGAAGTGGTCGGACGCTTGCCAAACGTCGAACAGCGGGTCGCATGCTTTTGGTTGAGAGTCATGCTTAATCCAAGCATCTGCGGTTGCGGCTAAGGCGCGCTCTTGCTGGCCTGTGCCGTATAGCGCGCGTAAATAGTAGCAATTGAGTTCGGCGTCTCCGTTACCAGGGTAGTACGTCAGTAGTGTCTGCCATTGTCTGCTGCGTCCAAGTTTTTTTAACCAACGTGCCCGTAACACCTTACCTGCCGGGATTTCCGGATGTTCATCGAGGAAGGAAACTACTGATTTAGGACTGACGGAGCGGATTCGCCCTCGCAAATAATAGTAATCAAGATACGGCTGGAGGACGTAGTCTTTGAGTTGTTGCTTAGCTGATGAGAGGTTTGAAGCGTGTCCTGCCCCGAGTTTGGCCACCGTTTGTTTATAAAATTTGCGCTGTTCGTAGCTTTCGGCGTTAGCAATAGCGTGCATAGTACAGCCACTCACAAGAAGTGCCATGCGGAGCGCCCAAACCCTGACGGCTGGCAAGAGGAACCCTATGCGCAAGTTACTCGGGTTTGCCGACCCGAACAGCGAGGACGTCACAGCTTGCCCCGTGCAGCACGCCGTTAGCCGTGGAACCTAATAAGAGTGCCAGACCGTGACGGCCATGGCTGCCGACGACGATGAGATCAGCATCTTCTTCCTCAGCCACGCGATGAATTTCGCTTTCAGGGCGCCCGAATATAAGATGCTGTTTTTCTGGGTCAATCTCGAGGCGAGCGCCAAAGTCCTTCATATGCGACTTGGCCTGATCTTGAATCTGTTCTTGCACCGCGGACAGGTCCATTGGCACATCGCCACCGTAGGCAAGACTGAGTGGTTCGATGACATGAACGAGATGTAGATCCGCCTCGAAAAATCGCGCGAGCTTCAAAGCACGGTCTGCCACGGCGTTAGATTCCTCGGTGAGATCAACTGCTAGCATGATTTTTTTGTAGTCGCCCATATTGCCCTCCGACCGCTATTGGCGCGACCATACAACGACTTGAGTTAGCTCACAAGCAGGTAGTGATATGGGTTGGTTGATTGCAGTTTTTGTCGTTGCGATGGTCGTTGGACCGATCATGTATTTGAAACCTTCAGGAAAGGAAAAGCGTTTAAGCGGGCTGCGGCTCGCTGCCCGTAAGGCGGGACTCACCGTCAAGCTTGCCGCGATTCCACGCCTGGATCCTGAGCCAGCAGATCGGGTGTCTGCCGGTGGCGAGGTGAAGCAGCCCGAGTTGAGCTGTGCCGCTTACCAACTCAACTTTAATACAGAACTGGTGGTCGACATTGATATCAGGTTCTTGCGCATACCTGAGAAACCGACGGTTCCAGTGACTGAGACCTTTGCTGGATGGATGCTCGATCCAAACAAGGCAAAGGCCTGGCCGACGTCGACACAGGGAGTCAAAGTGGTGTTGCATGCCATCGCGGTGAACGCTCCTGACTTCTGCCTTGCGCTTGCTGTAGATTCTCGTTTTCTATCTTGTTATTGGCTTGAGCGGGCCCCAGAAGATGGCCCGCAGATTGCGGAACTACATGATTTCTTGCGGAATGCAGAACGTCAAATATTGGCGGCGATAGGGTAGCTGCTCGATGCAAGAAAATTTAAAAATCTTGCGACAATTCTTGACAGGCCGATACGCCGCGCCTATAAATCGCGCAAATCGTTCTCTCACTTCGGCCAGATAAAGATGAGTCTGCAAGGTTCGAAAAGAGAATTTTAACAGCGTCCTGATACCTTATCGATACAAAGACCTACTAGGAGATGTATGGCCCGATCATTGGTCATTGTCGAGTCACCCGCGAAAGCGCGGACGATAAATCGTTACCTTGGTAAAGAATATATCGTCAAATCCAGCGTCGGCCATATTCGTGATCTGCCTGTGGGTAGCAAGCCCGCTGATCCGAAAGCGCGGGCTAAAGAAGCGGCCAAGACAAAGGCCTTAACACCTGCGAAACGAGAAGCGTATAAAAAGAAGCGCGCGAGGGAACAACTCGTCCGTCGCATGGGGGTCAACCCTGATAAACATTGGGAAGCCACCTACGAAATCCTGCCGGGCAAAGAAAAAGTCGTAACCGAACTCAGCAAGTTCGCCGAAAATGCAGAAACTATCTATCTAGCGACTGACCTTGATCGTGAAGGTGAGGCGATTGCGTGGCACCTGCAAGAAACGATAGGCGGTGACCCGAATCGCTATCGGCGAGTTGTGTTTAATGAAATAACGCGTAAAGCGATCCAACAAGCATTTGAGGCACCTGGCGAGCTTGATATGGATCAGGTTCACGCACAGCAAGCTCGGCGATTTCTAGACCGAGTCGTCGGGTTTGAGTTATCGCCTCTGCTCTGGGCCAAAGTTGCCCGGGGTTTGTCTGCCGGACGGGTACAGAGTGTGGCTGTTCGTCTGATTGTTGCGCGCGAACGCGAAATTCGAGCATTTATACCTGAAGAGTATTGGGAGGCTTTTGCTGACCTGCAACGGAATGGTACGACTGACGATATTCGCTTCCAAGTCGTGCGTTGTGATGGCGAGAATTTCAGACCAAGTTCAGAAGATGAGACAAACGCGGCACTCACGACGCTGCGCAATTCTGCATATGAAGTCATCAAACGTGAAGATCGTCCAACGCGCAGCAAGCCGTCCGCGCCGTTTATTACATCAACGCTGCAGCAAGCCGCCAGTACCCGTCTATCGTTTTCAGTTCGCAAGACGATGACGATGGCGCAGCGCCTCTATGAAGCCGGTTACATCACTTATATGCGAACGGACTCAACTAATCTAAGTGCGGAAGCCGTCGCCTCCGCGCGCGAACACATAACAAGTCAGTATGGCGGTGAATATCTTCCCGAAGAGGCTCGCACCTACGCGGTTAAGAAAGATGCACAGGAAGCGCATGAGGCGATCAGACCAAGTAATGTTGGCTCAAAGCCAGAGCATCTAACCGGTGTGGATGAGGATGCGGTTCGTCTCTATGACCTAATCTGGCGGCAGTTTGTGGCGTGTCAGATGACCGATGCAAGATATCTGAGTTCCTCGATCACTGTCGGTGCGGACAAATATGAACTTCGCGTCCGTGGTCGAATCATACAGTTTGATGGGCATACGCGGGTACAGCCACCGGCGTCTCGGAAAGAAG
>JAQWQN010000007.1 GCA_029244465.1 Pseudomonadales bacterium | reverse complement strand
AGGGGAGCGCCTTCAGCCACTCGGCCACCTCTCCGTGAGGCGCGCTATTGTACCTACATGGCCAAGCCGATTGCCAATATCTCACGCCTCCTTGGCATTCTCTACGGCACTTTCTTCTTCGGTGCTGGCGCCGACAAGCGTGTACTTCTTCAGATAGCCTCGAAGTTGGTGGTAGGAGAGGCCAAGAAGCTCCGCCGCCCTCCTTTGGTTATGTTTGGCTTCACTCAATGCGCTATTGATGAGCGCCCTCTCATGATCTTTTGTGACTTGCTTTAGGTCGACGGGCCAACTTGGACTGTTTTCTGGCGTACGTTGTTCTATTTGCTTATTCGTAATGGCTACATCGCTTTGCGGACGGAATGGAGAGGCGAATGGGTCAAAGTTGACCTCAGAGACTTGATCCTCCGATTCCGTCCGATAGACACAGCGCTCTATGACGTTCTTTAGCTCACGGATATTGCCTGGCCAGCTGTATTGTTCGAGTTGCGCCGTCGCGTCCGGCGTGAACCCTGGGAAAAACTCTCTCCCTAACTCTTTCACCATATTGACAGCAAAGTGATCGGCAAGAAGAGCGATGTCTTCTTCGCGTTCGCGTAAAGGCGGGAGGGTTAGGACGTCGAACGCGAGACGATCCAGTAGATCAGAGCGAAATTGCCCACGGGCGGCAAGGCTCGGCAAATCTTGATTCGTTGCTGCGATAAGGCGGACGTTGCAGGTCAGCGTTTTGCTGCCACCGATACGTTCAAATTCTCCATACTCGATGATGCGAAGTAGCTTTTCTTGCACCCGCATTGATGTGGTGGCGAGTTCATCAAGGAACAGGGTGCCGCCATGAGCACGTTCAAATCGACCATGATGAGTTTTTGTCGCGCCGGTAAACGCGCCGGCCTCGTGACCGAAAAGTTCGCTCTCTATTAATGATTCAGAAATGGCGGCGCAGTTCATCTTGACGAATTGTCCCTCCCAGCGATTCGAGAGGAAGTGTAGTCGTGCAGCGATCAATTCTTTGCCTGTTCCGCGTTCGCCAACCAAGAGAACGGGTTTTTCGAGTGGCGCGATTAGCGAGACCTGCTCGAGCGTTCGTAAGAAAGCCGGTGACTCGCCGAGCATACGTTCGTTGTCTGGACGCATTGTACTAAATGACCAAATATTGGTGAGAAAGACTATAAGCGTTGTGATTGAAAAAATCTTAAGAATATATTGTCCATATAGTTCAGTCACTTAGCGCTAAAGTCTGGGTTGGCACGGATTCTGTAGAGAAGGTGCAGGTGAGCCAGTGAGGTTTAAGAAATGATGGCCTTGCAAGCTCAATCCGAAATGTTAGCGGAGGCAATTGCGAAACATGAGTATTTTTTCTCGCATGAGCGACATCATCAATTCCAACATTAATGCCTTGCTCGATAAGGCGGAAGATCCGGAAAAAATGGTGCGGCTCATCATTCAAGAAATGGAAGAGGCGTTAGTCGAAGTGCGGAGTACTTCGGCTCGCGCGATCGCGGATCGCAAAGAGCTCGAAAGGCGCGGAGCCTGGCAGGAAGCGGAAGCACAAGAGTGGCAACGCAAAGCAGAGGTGGCTGTCGTCAGCGGTCGTGACGATCTGGCGAAAGGAGCGCTGGTGGAAAGCAATAAGGCACGCGAAACGATTTCTCTCCTGTCTGAGGAGCTTGGATTAGTCGAAGCGACCTTGGCCAAACTAAACGAAGACGTTGTTGCTTTGCAGGCGAAAATCAAAGACGCAAAAGCGCGTCAAAATGCAATTATCGTTCGTGGTAAGGCCGCGCAAACTCGCCTTGGCGTGCGGCGTACGTTGAGCGATCACAATATCGATGATGCGATCGCGCGCTTTGAATTGTATGCGCGCAAGATGGATGATCTAGAGGGAGAGATCGAGGCCTATGATATGGGTCAAAAAACGCTCTCGGATGAGATCGCGGAATTAGAAACGGATGAAGGGGTCGACGAGCAATTGACCGAGCTAAAAGCAAGAATCGCCGGTCAGCACGATACCGGCGATTCTGTCGTAGAAGTCAACTCGAGCAACACTTAGGAGCCACTATGGACGGCATTGTCGTCGCGTTTTTTGTGCCATCGGTCATCTTCATGGTGTTTGTCGCGCCGGCGTGGATCTTCCTCCACTACCGCAGCCGCGGGCATGCGCAAGGCGCCTTGTCAGAATCAGAGCGTGCGGATTTAGAAACTCTGGCTCTGCAAGCCGAGCGAATGCTTGAACGCATCGATACCTTGGAAGCCATCTTGGACGCGGAAACGCCAGATTGGCGCAAACAAGATTCCGGGAGATAAATTGAACGATAGCGAAGATAATCGCGCGGACCGTTCACGGCGCGAGCGCGAAAAGGGCGACTTTTCCCTTGCTAGGGAGCGCTTGGAAAAGGCTATTCAGGAGCTTGTTACCGCGGCGACTGGGGAAATAACTGATCGGGCTACAGCTCTACTGGACGACACGAGCAAACGCTTAGAGTCAGAGATTAGGTTGAAGCGAGTGGCAGAAGAACACCCAGAGGAACTAAGCGGTCATGAGCAGCGTCGGAGACGGCATCGTCATCGTCATCGATTTAGCGACACTCGCCGTGCTAGAGCGCTCTATATTGATCCCGCTGAGGAAAAGGTTGCCGGAGTGTGCGCCGCACTTGCACGATACTTTGTCATACAAACTTGGATCATGCGGATGGTTGCGCTGTCTGGTTTGATTTTTGTTCCTGGTGTCGTTTTTCCGGCCTACTGGATCGCTTACTTCGTGATGGAGAAGCGGTCTGATGGTGAAGTAACATCCAAAAGAAAACGGCATCGCCGAGGGTCGAGATTACGGCGCCGGGCGGCGAAGCGGCGAGCACGCGCAGTGAGTGACGCTGAAAACGTTAGGACACCTGTTTTTTTTGATGGAGAACTGGCCGATGACGGGTCGACGGTAACGACACGAAGGGCTTTTAGGCAGGCTTCGGGCTCAGTCCGTGAAGTTCCTTTCAATGCCAGTCGCGGTTTACGCCATGTCATGACCGACTTGACCCAAGCAGAATTACGCCTGCGTCGATTGGAGTCCTTTGTCACCTCAGACAAATATGAGCTGCACAAAGAACTCACCAAGATAGAGCGAGAAGGTAACACCGCATGATTGCCTGCCAGGCTAATTGCGGATTGATCGCGGTAACATTTTGTTGGATCGTGGGATTAGGATATCTCACCGACTAGATGTTCTCACCGACCTCGATCTGTTTTGGTAGTAATCGGTCGGGTCGATCAGTAAATACACCCGCAACGCCCATCGCGGCTAAATGCGCCGCACGACCGGCGGTATTGACGGTATAGACCCAAACCTCAAAGCCAGCATCGCGAATTTCTGTGACACGTCGTGCTGTCGTTATGCGGCGAGAAAGGTTTACGGTCGATGCTCGGAGTGCCGACGCAGTTTGTAGCCAGTCTGAACGCCACCGACCAAAAAGTGGGGCGACTGGGGTGTTTGCGTCACAATGTCGAAAATGAGCCAGTTCGGTATGGTCAAACGATGAAACCAAATAGTTGATGCGGTCACCTTTATTTGCAGCAATAAAATCCGCAACAGAATTGGCTGTCGCGCTACCTTTTAATTCAACATTTAATGTGATCGCGTCAGCGGCGATGCCCGCAACTCGACACCAATGGCAGATGGCCTCCGTTGTTTGATCCAACATCGGGATGGGGGCGCCTCTGGCATCAGCAAGCGCGAGTGCTTGAGCGGTGTAGTCTGAGACACGGCCCCGCAGATTCGTGGTTCGCGAAAGTTCATTGTCGTGAATAACCGCCAGGCGATGTCCACCTGTCAGATCTCGCACTGAGTGCACGTCCAGTTCAAGGTACCTGCAGCCCAAATCCAGGGCGCGCAGGAAAGAAGGAATGGTGTTTTCGGGAACGAGCCCCGCGGCACCTCGATGACCGATAATTTTAAGTTGCAAGAACGGTAACCCCGCCCAGATTGGCAAATGCATGCTACCGCAGTGCGATCTAGATGCGAATTCCCACAAGCAGGCTGGTAGAATATTGGTTATGAGCTACGAAGTCTTAGCGAGAAAACTACGCCCTTCTGGATTTGACGCATTAGTTGGTCAGGATCATGTAGTACGAGCGTTGTCCCATGCCCTTGATCAAGGGCGATTGCACCATGCGTATCTGTTCACAGGCACCCGTGGGGTTGGTAAGACGACGATTGCGCGTATCTTGGCAAAAGCACTCAACTGTGAGCAGGGCATTAGCTCTACGCCGTGTGGGGAGTGTTCTGTTTGTAATGAAGTGCGGGAAAATCGATTTCTCGATCTTATCGAGGTGGACGCGGCGTCCCGTACCGGCGTCGACGACACGCGAGAGCTTCTCGAAAATGCTCAGTACATGCCCACCCGTGGTCGCTACAAGGTTTATCTCATAGACGAAGTTCATATGCTCTCAACCGCGAGTTTTAACGCGCTGCTGAAAACCCTTGAAGAACCTCCCGAGCACGTAAAGTTTCTTTTGGCGACAACAGACCCAAAAAAAGTCCCGGCAACGGTCTTGTCTCGTTGCTTGCAGTTTCAATTAAAGAACATGTCGCGGCAAGTCATTGAGGAATATCTCGCCTCTGTATTGAGCGACGAAAACATCTCATTTGCGGATGGCGCCCTCAAAGTTATCGCGCGCAGTGCTGCTGGGAGCATGCGCGATGCGCTCAGCTTGACGGACCAAGCGATTGCCTACGGTGAAGGTGCGTTGTCCGAAAAAGACGTGACCGATATGTTAGGTATCGTTGGCGAGCAGGATGTTGAGATTATTCTTGACGGGTTGAAGGCGGGTGAAGCGGCTCAACTATTGACCTCGAGTGCGGAGCTAGCTGAACAAAATGCTGATTTTTCTGAACTGTTAGGCCGAATCGCAGAAGCTCTTCATCGCATGGCGGTCGCGTCTGCAACAGGATCCAACTCTGAACCGTTTGCCGACGAAGAAATCCAACTGCTATACCAAATTGCGCTTATGGGCAGTCGCGACATAGATTTAGCACCAGAACCGCGTAGCGGGTTTGAGATGACGCTGCTACGTATGCTGACCTTTGCGCCTAACCTAGGTTCGAGCGTCGGACCTCTAGGGTCAGGATCGGGTGAGAAAATTCAACAATCGGGGTCTGGCAATCGTCCGGATCCCGACAGTGCATCGCCGTCTGGTTTGAAAGCAAGTGGTCGTGCAAGGGAAGTTCAGGCGCAAGTTACTGATCTCCCTGTTGCGTCCCGACAAGATGGTGCAGTGGACACATCTGTACCTGTGATTCACCACGATGAGGTTCACTGGTACGAAATCGTGACGGCACTATCTATTGGAGGTGTCAGTCGCATGATTTGTGAGAATGCGGCGTTGGTCGAATTTGCACTCCCAAGAATCGTCCTTTGTCTGGCCAAACAACACGAAACGTTGCTCAGTGAAAATCAACGCGCTCAACTTGAAAGAGCCCTAGCCGACTACTTCGATCGACAGGTGGTGTTAGAAATCGAGTTGGGAGAGCCGCAGACGGAAACACCCGCAGAACAAAATGAGCGCGTCGCCCAGGAAAGACAAATTGCAGCGGAGACGACCATCGAGCAAGACCCCACGGTGACTGCGATCCTAACTGAGTTTGGCGGCCAGGTGGAAGACATACGCCCTATATAGCGTTCCGATAGGTATAGGCTTTGGTAAGAGAAAATGAGGCAAGCAGAATGAAAGGTATTGGCGATTTGATGAAGCAGGCCCAGGAGATGCAATCAAAACTGGCTGATGCTCAGGCAGAGATGGCACGCATTGAGGTGACCGGTGAAAGCGGTGCTGGGATGGTCAAAGTGACAATGAATTGTCGCTACGGCGTCACCAAAGTCGATATTGACCCGAGCCTGATGAACGAGGATCGGGAAATTTTGGAAGATCTGTTGGCTGCCGCCTGTAACGACGCGACCCGTCGCGTTGAACAAACGCAGAGCGAAAAGATGTCGGCGCTGACGGGGGGTATCAATTTGCCTTTTGGAAATCTTGGCGGCTGATGTCAGTCATCGACACCCTTATTTCTGCACTGCAAGTGCTACCAGGCGTCGGAGCAAAATCTGCGCAGCGGATGACCTTGTTTTTGCTGCAAGCCCAGCGACAAGGTGGCGTAGATTTAGCAACGGCACTAACGACTGCGATGCAAGACGTAAGAGAGTGCTCAATTTGCCGCAATTTTACAGAAGCGGAGGTCTGCCGTATCTGCAACGATGCTGGCCGAGATCGACGCCTGCTCTGCATTGTTGAATCACCAGCGGACGTGCTTGCGTTTGAAGCGGCGGGCGGCTTCTCTGGCCGCTACTTCGTACTGCACGGCAAGTTATCACCACTTGATGGCATTGGCCCGGAGGATATAGGGCTAGTGCACTTGAGGCGCTTGATTGAAGGCGAGGTTGGAATTGAGGGCGAGCAAGGCTGTCGGGTTGAGGAGGCCATACTGGCGACAAACCCGACGGTCGAAGGTGAGGCGACCGCGCATTACATTGTGCAAATGTTGCGCGCCGAGCCGGTGCTTGTGTCGCGCATCGCCCATGGTGTGCCGCTCGGCGGCGAAATTGAATATACCGACGGAGGAACCTTGGCTCATGCGCTACAGGGACGACGCAATATCGGTTGAATGGGTTTCGGATAATGAAGCGCTACAAAACGCGTGTGGGCGGATCGGTTCTGTGCTGGCGTTAGATACCGAATTCATGCGAACGAATACTTACTACCCAATTCCGGGGCTCTATCAGATAGGCATAGACGACGTTGTCTTTCTGGTTGACCCGCGGATGATTACTGAGTGGCAACCACTACGTGATGTCTTTGAGGATCCTTCGATTGTCAAAATCATGCACGCTTGTTTAGAGGACTTGGAACTTCTTTACCATCATTTGGGTACTCGGTTGCAACAAGTATTCGATACGCAGTATGCGAATGCATTCGTCACTGAACGATTTAGTTTGAGCTACGCGGGGTTGGTCGAGGAACGGCTCGGTGTCTCGCTGTCAAAACATGAGACTCGGTCCGATTGGTTGCAGCGGCCTTTGAGTGATGAACAGATTGAATATGCGGTTGAAGACGTTATCTACTTACCAGCACTTTACGAAACTCTGAAGAGTGAGCTCACTGATGCAGGAAGAATGTCGTGGTTTTCCGATGACATGGCAGAACGACAGCATTATGACCCGATTAATCCAGCCGAATATTACCGCAACTTGAAGCGAGGCTGGCAGCTATCCGAAGCGCAATTGGCGACCTTTCAGAGCCTTTGTCAGTGGCGTGAGCGGACCGCGCAGAGCGAGAACGTGCCGCGCAATAGAGTTGTTTGGGATGAACATCTTTTCAACTTCGCGAGGCTTGAGCAACTTGAAGAAGCTGATGTGCGAGCGGCGCTTCCTGGGAGGGTCGCGCGCAAGTATGCACAGCCACTGGTTGCGGCGAGTCGCGCTGCGACTGAGCTTTCGATACAG
>JAQWQN010000005.1 GCA_029244465.1 Pseudomonadales bacterium | reverse complement strand
GCAGACGGGACGAGCGACACAATTCGATATCGGTGCGGGACGACATGCCGGCGAACCCGTCTTCATCCCTAAAGAAGGGATTGCCGGAGAAGATGACGGATACCTAATGAGCCTGGTTTACGATGAAGGTAAGCATACGAGCGAGTTGCTGATCTTGGACGCTCAGGATATGGCGCGCCCAGCAATAGCTCAGGTCCATATCCCTTCGCGAGTGCCGTATGGTTTTCACGGCAATTGGATTCCCGATGCTGTCGTTGGACCGACTACTTAGAAACGGTTTTAACCCACATAGCGGTGCGGGCTCGAGTACTGAGGTTAAGCAACAAGCGCGAACATCAAGGTGGTGATCTACCGTCTGGTCCTTCCTGGTTATTCTATTGTCGTCCCGTGTGGGTCAAACGAAGAGGCGGGGCTACGCGATACCACGCAATGCCAAGGTGATTGTCCCAGCGCCGGTGTTTAGTGCCGGCGGTGCAAAACGGATTAGTTAGATCGCGCGGAGCCGGGCGTGGCGTTGGCTGCAGTAGTCATGGACAGGGGGAGTATCCGAGGGTTTAAAGAGGATGCGATCGCTATAGATCTGGTGCGTGAGATAGCCCGGCTTGCGACTCGGCTACCGTCGTCGCGGCATGAGCAACCGGGATGGCTGGATGTTGCCTAGGGTGAACCTCTTAACCGAAGCCGAGTTGGCAATACGGAGAATAATAGAGCCGCGATTCCGGCTTTAACGACGATTCGACTGCACGGCGTATACAAAGGTTCGCACTGCAATCGCCGGTCGTGCGTGAATACCGGATGATCAAGTCATCAATTCCAGCGTCGTATTGGGCGCTCAATGGATGGTAGTGGTCTTCCCAACGGAAGATTTTTCAGCCAGAGACGTTGTCTCGACACGACGGCCAGGAGACGATGTGGTTAGTTTGTCTGCTATGGCGACTGCGCAGAATCTGGTTAATTAGGCAATGCGTAAGCGATTACCTTACCACCTTGCACCTTCAGTGGTGCTTCTTGGGATACGTCATGGGCAGGAGGTGCGGTGGGTCTGCCCGCACCAGGGATAGTGACGAGCACGTACTGGCGACCGGTCGCTGGGCTTACGTAGGTCATCGGCGTTGCGTCTGATGACGCGCCAAGGTCATCCGACCACACTTGTTCGCCAGTTGCGGCGTTCAGGGCACGCGCCTGACCGCCCATAACCCCGGCGTTAAAGATCAGACCACCTTTTGTAATAATCGACCCGGCTGAATAGAAAAAGCCTAAGTTCCAGAAGCCCATGCCGCGGCGCCATACGATTTGTTGTGTGGTCAGATCAACCACTGCTATTTCGCCGTAGGGTGGTTTGAGGCAAGGGATCCCGTATGGTGATGTGAACAGGTTCACCCTTGCCGCAAACGGCGTGCCGCGTTGCGGGCCACCAATGCCGTAGCCGGTCGCGAAGCCACCTTCCGAGCTGGGACGATCTTCTTCTCTTGGAATCATATGAATGGTAAAGGGCAGATGTGTGTTGTTGACGACCATGAGCTGGCGTTCCTCGTCGACCGCGACACTACCCCAGTTCATGCCACCGCCAGGCCCCGGGTACAGCATGGTGCCGCCGACAGATGGCGGGGTCATAGTGCCTTCCCAACGAAGTCCTTTGAATGCGGTTCGGCATGCCATCTGGTCGAATGGCGTGAAGCCGAACATGTCTGTTTCATCAATGTTGTTATGAGCGAAAGAGGGCATGCCAGTAGAGAAAGGTTGCGTAGGGCTTGTATGTTCGCTGGCGAGATCAGTGCCAGGCACCGGGCGTTCCGTGACTTCCGTGATGAGTTCTCCGGTTGCGCGATCGAGCACGAATATCTCGCCCCGCTTTGTCGGGACGATCACGGTTTTGCGCCGCTCGCCATTAATGGTCAGGTCGACTAGGGTTGGTTGTGATGGTACGTCGTAGTCCCAGATATCATGATGAGCGGTTTGAAAGTGCCAGCGCGTAAGCCCAGTTTTGGCATCGATGGCGACGATCGAGCTGGCAAACTTTTCCATGATCTCGGACCGGTGCCCGCCGAAGTAATCAGGCGTGGCGTTGCCCGTGGGGACATAAACAAGGCCAAGTTCATCATCTGCAGACATGAGACTCCACACGTTGGGCGTTCCGCGTGTGTAATACCCGCCCTCGGATGGTATATCTGTCTGACCTTCGCGGCCAATATCCCAGGCCCAAAGCAAGGCGCCGGTGCGAGGGTCGTAGCCGCGGACAACGCCTGATGGCTCTGCCGTTTCTTGATTGTCCAAAACGAAGCCGCCCACGACCACGGCGCCGCTCGCCATTGTGGGTGCCGAAGTCACCATGTAGAAAAAGGGCTCTACTTCACCCATTCCGGCAAGGAGAGAGATCTGCCCTTGTTCGCCAAAATCCGGGCATGCTTGGCCTGTTTTCTTGTCGATCGCAATCATACGAGCGTCAGTTGTTGCCGTGAATATTCGTTCCGAGCAGAAGGCTTCGTTTTCGGTCCCTGGGATACGGTAATGAGTGACACCGCGACAGTTGCCGAAAATTCCCCAGGGTGGCGTTTCGTTCTCGGGATCGAACCGCCAGCGTTCGTCCCCGGTATCGCCATCGAGCGCGATCACCACGTTTTGCGAAGTACAGAGGTAGATGCCGTCATCCGCTTGAATCGGTGTGGCGCTAAAACGTCCCGGGCGATCGGTCTCCGCTTCCCAAATTTTCTCCAGTTGGTCGACATTATCGAGATTGATTTGATCGAGTGGGGCGTAGCGTGTGCCGGCACTATTACCGCCATAGGCGGACCAAACCGACTCATTTTGTGCGGGCCCATAGGTTTCTTCGGTCAGAGCAAGAACCGGTTGGTTCAATAGATTAATGGTCATCGCGGTAAGTACGGAAATGGTAGCGACCGCGCATATTTGTACAAAGCGATCACGGAGAACGGGGCCAAACTCATGGCGCCAGAGCGGGCGTCGGTTGACGGGTGCACAAAGCCATAAAGCGATCAGCCCAACGATCCATATTCGTGACCCGACGAGCCAGAAATCTGTCCCGACTTCATAGACGGCCCAAGCGAGAGTGAGTAGCACAGTTGTGGCGTAAATATAGAAACCACTGCGCACTAATCGTATCAGTTGTATCGCACTCATGGTCATTAGCAGGCCTGCGATTGCGAAGTACGAGGTGCCGCCGGCGGTGACCAGCGTGATGCCTTGCCATAGCATTGCGAGGCCCAGAGCGCCAATGACAAGTGCCGTAAATCTAAGTGTAATAGTGCCGCGCAATACCCTACTCCTGCAATCCAAGCTACGATTTTGCGAGAAAGCCTAGCACTAATTAACGCCCGGTTCTGCTAACCTTGCGATGTGGGATTTATGCCAGAGGTAGAGGGCTTTACTTATGTGCATCGCGCTGTTTGCTGTTGTCGTGCTTGTGGGTTGGTACCTCTGGGAAAAAAAGCAACGTATAACGCATTCTATGCCGGGTGGTTTGCGAGCAGATTTGACGATTGATCACACGCAAGAGTGGGAGCTGTACCATAACGACTTTTCGCTCTGTTCAAAAAAGACACGTGTGTGTATGGCTGAGCTTGGCATCCGCTATCGTGCTCACCACATCGATTTAATTGAGACCGGTTCCTACCAGAATCTCAGCGCCTGGTACTTGCGCGCCAACCCTGCCGGAATCTTGCCGCTGCTTGTGCACAACGGACATCCCATTTTCGAATCTCATGAACAGATCCTGTATGCAGCGAGCCAAGCTGAAACAACGAATCTGCTGATCCCGACTGGGGCGCATGAACGGGCTGTCATGGACCACTGGGTGCATAAATCCTCCCTGCTTGGCGATGATCCGATCAGTGGCATGCGCGAGACCGCCGGTAATGCCGTACCAGGTCTCACGTTGCCAATTTTCGCGACCATGATTGATCAAGTCGCCTGGTCCAAAATTTTGGTTGGTCTGCTCTTTCATCGAGCCAAACTGCGTCCGCTGATGTTCCTGCGCATGAAAAGTCTAGGTTCCGACAATCTCGCCACGGAAAAGCGCATGGTTGGCGTCATACGTAAAAGCCGAGCAGCGATGCATGTGCATTTTGATGAACTTGAGCGCGAACTGTTGTCATCGGTTGGTGATTGGATTGTAGGTGACCAATTCACGCTTGCAGACGTTGGCATGATGGTAATCATTGAAAGACTTGCTGAAGTTGATTGGTTGGGTGAATTCTTAACCAATCGTCCGCAATCAACAGCCTATTGGCAGTCGCTTCAAGCGCGTGCGAGTTATCAAGAGGGCATAGCCGATCATCGGCACCCAGCGGTAGTCGATGGTCTCGCCAAAGTTGTCAGACTAAAAAAAGAAAATCCGAGATTTTATGAAGCGCTTGTAGGGTCTGCTTGATGCGACCTGGTCTATGCGCGCAAGTGTCTATACTTGACGCTAGATCCGCTGGAACAATTGCCAAGATCATCGGTGTGAATGGACATCGCTGCAAGCGGTCGGCGAGGTTGGGCGTCTTGATGTGAGGATAAGCACTATTAATGATCACCACATTGAAGCTGCATCGCGCCAAGGTTGTCACAAAAAAGTGCGACTACATAGAATCAACAAGGTTGCGCAGCGCCTCGCAATATCCAACTCGCTCGGCTCGCGTCCTCCCCATAAAGCCGACATTCAGTGATGTCACGCCGGATTCCTTGAGCGCGTATAGACGCTCTTTGACAAAGCTGGCAGGTCCAATGAGCGAATTCTGCTCGATATAGTCGTCGGGTATTGCAGCTTCTGCTTGGTCTTTCTTACCCGCGAGGTATAGGTCTTGAATCTGGCGAGCTTCGTCCGCGTAACCCGATTGCGAGAAAATCTGGTTGTAGAAATTCTTCGATCGCGCGCCCATACCGCCCACATAGAGCGCAATCTGTGCACGTGACAGATTGCGTAGATCTTCCAAACCATCACCTATGGCGACTCCGCCGCCGGCGAAAATTTCTAATGGCGGCCGCGAAGGATCTCGTTTTGCGGAACCTGCATTAAGCGCATCACCCCAAACAGTCTGGGCCGCCTCTGCGGTATAAAATGCAGGCAGCCAAGCGTCTGCAATTTCCGCGGTCATGGCCACACTCTGTGGGCCTAGGGAGGCGATTGCGATGGGAATCTCTTCTCGGACCGGATGATTGATTAACTTGAGCGGCTTACCTAAACCAGTGCCTTGGTCCTGTGGCAATGGGATCTGATAGTGCGTTCCCATGTGCTGTACGCGATCTCGTCGCCAAACCGACCGACAGATCTCGATGACCTCACGGATACGCGCGACCGGCGAGGTATAAGGAATGCCGTGAAACCCTTCTATTACCTGCGGGCCTGAGGCGCCCAACCCCAACATGCAGCGACCATCCGACAGATAGTCGATGCCTGCAGCGGTCATTGCGAGCAAACTTGGCGTTCGTGTGTAGACGGGCAGTATACCGGACGCAATGGTGACGTGTTCAGTTTGTGCTGCGAGGTAGCCCATCGCACTCGGGGCGTCGAAAGAATACGCTTCAGGAACCCAGACGAGGTCTAGGCCAGCTTTTTCTAGTTCTTGGATTTCTACAACAGCTTCTTTAAAGCCGCCTGCGTAGCTCAACAATGAGGAAATGCGCATAAGGGTCTCGGGACTGCGTGTGGGCGCATTGTATAACACGATAAAAATCAAAGTTAGACTGTGTTTCGGACCTGAGGGAGCAACCGTTGATGGAACAAGGGTTAGTCTAACAATGTCAGCCAAGCGCCAAGCAAAAAGCATCTCGTAACGGACCAGTAAGCCCTGTCCTATTGATGGACGAATGTTGGCGGCCGTGAGGGCGAGTTAGGCGCGGCAAAATTCTATGGTTCCAGTTGGTACTGCTTCGCCCACGTGAAGGCAGATAAGTTGGCTTGCGAGAGCCGCACCGCTATCTGCGTTCTATATCTGGAGGTAGTACATCTGATTCCCGAAGATTTATGTACGCATGAGTAGACTGGTCGGTGAGGGCATGAAACCGGTCATAAAACTCTTCGTTGCAGCGGATATACCGCTTATCAATCAAAAACGACCGTTAGTAGGAACCTGCTAACGCTGACGCAAGACATTTTATATGGTAGGTGTTGGTAGAAAGAGTTGTTGCGGCATGAAAAACGCTAAATCCGCTGCTTACGGGTTTACTTTGTTAGAGTTGATGGTCGCGGTGGCGATCGTTGCGATAGTCTCTGCTATTGCCTTACCCCTATATACACAATTCACCGGCCGTGCTTATCGGACCGAAGTGCAGGCCGACATGTTGGCATGTACACAAGCATTGGAACGCTGGAGTGCGATAAATTTCACTTATCTTGGTGCCGCTGATGAAGATGCGGATGAGGCATCTGATGGGGTCGCGGCTGAGAGTGACACAGGCCGATTGGGCTTGGATGTCTGTCGTCCGAATGCCTTTCAACAAAACCGCTACGAGGTAACGATAGAGGCGACAGCGACGACCTACACGTTGACCGGAGCTCCGATTGCGGATGGCCCGATGGATGGCGATGGCGATTTGACTATCGATAATGCGGGTAATCGCTCGTGGGACGAAGACGATGATGGAGTGATAGAGGCAGATGAGGACGATTGGGAAGAAGACTAGCAACGGTTTAACCGTGATCGAATTACTGGTTGCGATGGCCATCGCCGCAATCATGCTCGCGTACGCTGTGCCTGCGTTTAATGATTTTGCTGATCAGCGTCGTATCGCGAGTAGTTCTAACATGATTATCGCTGGTGTTAACTACGCACGTAGTGAAGCGGCGCGCTTAGGCACCAGCGTAACCCTGCAAGCCATGAACGGGGCAGATGATGCCAACGAATGGGGCGCAGGTTTTTGTGTGACCGCAGGAACGCCTGGCAGTTGCGATACGCCACTCAATGTCTTTCAGCCAGATGCCAACGTCACGCTCGACGGCGTCGATGGTTTGAATGGGCTTGTCAGTTTGACCTTTGACCCGACCGGGATGCTCACGGGTGTGGTCGATGGCGATATCGAAGTTTGTGGTATGAGTGCTGCGGAAGATCCGGGCCGTGTGATTAGAATAAACGCGATCGGTCGCGCCAGTACGGGTGAACTTGAATGCTTTGGCGACTAGCTTCTGTGCGGATTGAAGGAAAAAGTATGTCTAAACAAAAAACACAATCAGCTGCCCTGCATCGACAAACTGGCTTCACGATGATGGAGTTGTTGGTTGCGGTCCTCGTTATGGGCGTCGGTGTCTTGGGTGTCACGGGGTTGCAACTAGTAAGCCTGCAGAACAACCAAGCGGCTTTGCTAAGAGGTGAAGCGGTACAGCTTGGCTATGACATCTTAGATCGAATTCGGGTTAATCCCGGTGCTGGGGTTCCTGGCGCTGCTTACGATGGCGTGGATATAGGGAATGATCCAGCGGCACCGAGTGACTGTATTGCGAACAACTGCACCACCGCGCAAATGACCGCGTTCGATATCGCGGTCTGGAAGTGTTCCTTGGGGGGCTATAACTTGGAAAACACCTGCGAGGTTCTGCGCGATACAGATGCGCTGCCAAGCGATCAGGCACAACCCGGCCTTCCTAATGGCGATGGCTCAATAGAACTAAACGCCGACGGCATCATCACGGTCAGAGTCCAATGGAATGGGTTTAACAACCAACTGCAAACCATTTCTATATCGAGTCAAGGATAGTGGTTATGCCTACAGGATTTATAAGGCGCAAAGTGTTGAGTCGCAGAACACAAGGCGGATTTTCGGTCGTCGAACTATTGATCGCTCTGGGTTTGGGGTTGTTAGTTGTTTCCGGCATCGTGCAGCTCTTTATCGGTAACTCTAGAACCTACGAGATCGTAAACGCGCAAGCACGCTTGCAAGAAAATGCGCGTTTCGCATTTGAATTTATTTCCCGTCCAGCTCGTATGGCGGGCTTTTTTGGTTGTGCGCCGGAAATGCAAAATATCGTTGGTCACCTAACGGGCAACTGGACCAATATTCCTGAATATAATGTGACGGAGCGAATTGACGGGTGGGATAGTAATGATGATGGGTCTTGGGCGCCTGATAATTTAACTTCGTTGCCGAGATCCGAGGGTGGTGTGGACACGAATGTACATATTGCCGGAAACGGAATTGATTCCGATACGCTTCAGGATCAATCGGATTTGCTAGTGTTTCGCATGCTCCGACAGCCTTTTGGGATGTTGGCTGCAACCTTGCAACCTGACGGTGACCCTGTGGTCTCGACACCTGGCGGTACGCCAAGTTTTTCCACAAACGATGTCGTTGTGGTAGCAGATTGTGAACAGGCTTCAGTATTTAAAGTCACAGGCGTGACGGCTGGTTCAAATGAGGTCACGCTCGCCCGCGCAACTGCGGCAAGTGGCAACGCATTCGATAACAGTGACAATGTCAGAACGCCCACGGGTGATATCGTCCCCGCAACGATGTCCATCATTGGGCGTTCGTATGGGGCTGAAACAACGGTCGGCGTCATCGAAAGCCACTTCTTCTTCATCGCTGAATCTAGTGAAGTAAATAACGAGGGCGAGAACATTTTCGCGCTCTGGCAGAAAGTCGGAGCCCAGGCACCACGGGAGCTCGTGCAGGGTGTGCAGGACATGCAAATCCTTTACGGGGTGGATACCACGAATAATGGCCAGATCGATGTGGATCAATACCTCACTATCGATGCGGTTGGAGAGGTGAACGATATCGTCGCTATCCAAGTTCGACTGACGATAAGTAGCGTGGACAATCTAGTAGAAGTAGGTGATCGGTTGACACGCACGTTCAGCAAAACCATCCACGTGCGGAATCTGGGGTAACCGATGTTTGGAAGACCGAAAACGCAGACCGGGGTAGCGTTATTCATAAGCTTAGTAATGTTATTGGTGCTAACTATTATTGGTATTTCCTCAGTGCAGACAACGAGCCTTGAGGTGCGTATGACCCGCAATGAGCATGATTCGATCTTGGCCTTTCAAGCAGCTGAGTCGGCACTGCGCGATGCAGAGGCGGTCATTGAGACACTTGCATCTACCGCAGACTTCACTGACGCCGGTAACAACGGCTTCTACAACGTGGCTGATTTGGGTGTTGAACAGGCTTGGCAAGACGATGACATTTGGGCCAATGGAAACAGTCGAGAGACGGAAACGGAGATAGAGAACGTTGCGGCCCAGCCTCGTTACATCATCGAATATGTAGCGTCTGTGCTGCGTGAAGCAAATGCCTATCAGTTGGACGATCCATACGCGGCGAGCGGTGGCGATCGAGTTGAGATATTTCGCATAACTGCTCGAGGTACCGGGGGAACCGTGAACTCTCAGGTTACGTTGCAGAGTAATTACGGTCGGATTTTGGATTAAAACCCCTGGTCGCAGGGAAGTTCCGTTGGAGTAGATAGAATGGCTAAGTGGGAAGTAAGAGCCTGTCTGATATCGCTGACTTTGTTGTTAGTGTCGTTGTGTTCGGGTGTCGTCAATGCGGTGCCGCCTGTTGTGGTTGGCACGCTGACGATTACGGTTGAAGAAGACACGTTGGAAGCGAACGACGTGGTACCGCTGTTTGATGATGCGGATCTGCCGGGTGACGTGCTGAGCTACTCTGTGGTTTCGATCAACAACACGGCGGTGTTAACTGCAAATGTTGCTGGCGGTACGTTGAGTTACACGCTTGTCGAGCATGCCTATGACGAGTCTGGAGATATGGTCGTTCG
>JAQWQN010000155.1 GCA_029244465.1 Pseudomonadales bacterium | reverse complement strand
GACCCATCTGCGCAACCTCAGGGTGATCCAGCAAGTAAGCGTTGGTTTTGAAGTCAGGCGTTGGATTACGCCCTTCACGCCAACCCCAGTGAAAATAATGTTCAGCCGGATCGATAACGGCAACCCTCACGTCTGGGTATTTGGAGAGATAGTAATCCCCGTCAATGTGCTCTTTGACTAGACCCAAAGACGCCGAAGCCCCATCTTGTTCAGCCGCTCGAGATGCGACGGTTCTTGAAACCAGACCCTTAAACGCTTCCCAGGAAAATAGCTTCAAATTTGCTCGCCTCGAAACAAAAATAAATTATAGAAAATTTCGGGAGCCCTCCCTCAAATGATGCGTACTAATCGAATAAATCGATTTCAGTTTCAAAAAAATCATAGCCTGTTCAACTGGTAAATAACTTAGTGTTTTCGATAGGATGTTTAAACTAAGTCTAACCGATAGCACGGTGTGCTTGCACCAAACAGCGCCCTGCGGCGCTCAAATCGTGCCTGGCAAACCCCGCAAAAAACACGCCACGCAAACCACCACCTCGAACCTACCGAACCAGACAAGCAAGCCAGAAACGGCCCGTTTCTGAAAAAGATCCCCATCAGCACAAACATCGCAACGCATAGACAATGCGCAGGACCCCTCACGCCTGTTTCCACGACTGCAAGAGATTCGCCTAACTCAAGACCCGCACTTCACCATCGCGTGCGTGCGAAGATTGCACCTAACTCAATAAGGTGGCCTTAAAAAATCTGGAAGGCGAACTGGATCCCGAGATCAGTTCTCAGTTAGCGCTCCGTAGGATGTAGGAAGGAAATCGGGCGTAGTAGCATCAGCGTAAATCAGCCTACTAGTTGTTCACCCCCAATTTGCTCTGGCTTGTTTGCTGAGCTCTTCGCGGAAATCTGGGTGTGCAATCTGTATTAACGCTTCAGCCCGTTGGCGATGGTTTTTGTCTAGCAAGCGTGCAATGCCGTATTCGGTGATGACGGTGTCGGCTAGATAACGTGGGATGGTAATTAGCGTGCCCGCTTCATGTTTTGCCACAATTTTTGAGACTGCCCCGCCGAGCGCGGTTGAACGTAACATGATCACAGCACGGCCATCCGGGCAAAACGTCGCACCCATGTGATTGTCGGGTTGACCACCGGTACCGTTGACCATCATGCCGCCGTAGCGATCTTCGCTTGAGATCTGGCCAATCAAGTCGACTGCGATAGCGCTATTGATAGAAGTCATCTGCCGATTTTGGGCGATCAGCATGGGGTTTAGTAAATAGGATGGGTCGTGCAATTCAAAAGCAGGGTTGTCGCGGATAATTTCCATATCGATGGCATCGCAACCCGACCACGCGACGGCCACACTGCGACCTTTGTGAATGCTCTTCTTGCAATTGTTCAGGATGCCTCGTTCCCAGAGTTGGGCAAGACCAGGGGATCCTAGCTCTGTATGTAGCCCTAGGTCTTTAGCATCATCAAATGCGCCGGCTTTAAACATTAGCGAGCTTGGTTGACCGATGCCCACTTGAATGGTGTCGCCATCGCGGATTAACTCTCTTAAATAATCGGCGATTTTCTGCGCCGCTGGATCAATGACCAGATTAAGTTGTTTCTCTAGCACCCCGGGATCCATGGTATGGAATGAGTCTGCAATAGGTGCAAGCAGTTCTGGCAATACAACCCGGCTAATCTCAATCAACCTTGCTTTGTTTTCTTCTGGTGCTTCGTTTTCAACACGAGTACGAATCGTTTCAACATCAACCGGCGGTGGGATCACACCCTCTACAAATGCAGTGAATTCGCTGGGGTGTGCCCACACGTCTCCATGCACGAGTGCCATATGAGGGTTTACAAAAGCGATCGTTTTTTTGCAGCGTTTGAGGTAGGCCTTGCGAAGCCATTGCGCCGCGCCGAACTGTACAAATCCCGCTGCGTTAGGCGCACTGCACACAACCACATTTACATCGGGCATGCGTGCCTCTTCGCGGCCACTGTCAAAAGCCTTCATGCCTAGCATAAATGTGTTGGGCAAATAGGTAGATCGTTGTGTGTCGTGACTTGATCGTGAAGGTTCGCCAATGAAAAGCTCAATTTCTCGTTCGCCAGCGTCTCGTTCACTGTCAAAAAACGGCAGGTAACCAGGGCCGAGCATCCGCATGTCCACCGAGCCGAGTTCTCGGATTCGTGCATCCAGTAATGTAGCGACGGATACGGGTGTTCCCACATTCAGGTAGACCAGGTGGTTACTTTCGATTAGTGCTAGTGCTTGTTCTGGATTCATCAAGCGATCTTTATAAGCGTTAAAAGCGGTCATTGTTCTCACTTGGTTTTGTATCATCTGGGCTGAGTATATGACGGACATCGGTCGCATCACCATAGGGCGACTCGTGATTTGAGAGATGCTGAGTTTCAATCACAAAGACCACGGAGAAATTGGGGCGGTAACCGCTGCACCTGCTGGCTAAGCTGGCAGCCTTGGTCCCCCGGGCCTCTCCTGGTACAGCGTCGGAGGAGCTGCATTGCGTGGTGACAGATGGTGGCTCCCAGGCGATGTCCTTGATGGTCCTCGGCGTCTGTGGCCCGCGCTCCGAGCGCCCGCTGATGCTGCTTGACCCCGCCTACACCAACTACGTGGACCTCGCCCGGCTGTGCGTCGAACACAACATCTGGCTGATAAGCGACAAGGCTTACCGCCAGCTTCACTGCACCGACGCCCCGGTCTCCAGCGTCTGGACCATTACCGAAGCGGAGGTCCCCGCTATTACCGGTCGACGCATCAGCATCGAGTCGGCGAGCAAGGTCTGGAATGCTTGCGGACTCCGCATGGGTGCACTTGTCACCGACAGCGCTGAATTTCACGGCAAGGCAGTCGCAGAGCTCACCGCCAATATCTGTTCCAATGCGCTCGGGCAGAAGGTCTTCCGGGCGCTCGCCCACCTCGACCGCAGCGAGCGCAACAAGTGGTACACCAAGCAGCGCGCTTACTACGCGCCCATGCTGACCGCCCTGGCCCGCGGCTTTGCGGAAGCGCTCCCTGGCATCATCGTCTCACTGCCCCAAGCCTCATTGCATGCGGTGGTGGACCTGTGCCGCATCGCTGCTGCACGCCTACGCGCGCCTTCCAACGTAGCCTCCGTGTCCGATGGGCTCTTCTTCAAGGGGCGTTCGCGCTGGTGGCTGCTGCTGGCTCTCAGGGAAGCCGCTCGTAGGACAGATCGGAGTTGAAGTCGAGCTCTCCAAGCTCGTCTCCGCGGCTGTCGTAGAGGATCACCGACCCCCCCTCGATGATCTGATACTCCTCGTCGAAAATCATCTCGTATACCCAACGTTCCGCGCCATTGACGGTGGTGTCTTCCGGATCACTCCAGTCGATGGTGGCCAGGAACGAGCGATTGTCGAGCTCAAATGACGTGCTCACAAAGGGCTTGAGGTCTGGGCCGGTCCGCCCGTTGTCCAACTCCAGATCAAACCCTTCGTAGCTGATGTAGATGTAGTCTTCCGCGTCGAAGTGGTAGGAAGCCAGCCCCTCCCCCCCCTCCTGGACGAAGATCGCTCCAATCAGCGGGTTCACGTCGGTGTCCGCGTCGGCGTCTGCATCACTCTCCTCAGACACCGGCGTCTTTTCATCGCCTAGATCTGCCGTTCCTGGGTCACAGGCAGTCACTGCAATGGAACAAAGGATCAACATAAGAATGCGCTTGGAGGGCATCGTAAAACTCCAGATACGTTTTTTAAGGATAAAGGATAGAAAATATTAACGCTGTTTTGACGGCGATATGAAAGTCTCACTATTATTGGATGTTGGTTGGAAAAGAGACCGGCTGTATCTACTACAAATTATCGTTAGCCAAACGCACTACCACCTTCGTAACGCCCTTCTGGAATCAACAAACCGCGCACTAGCAGTGACATGGGGCTACCCTCTTCAGTCAGGTGCTTCGCGATCTGTTGCAACGCGTCACCTAACGCGGTGCCATCAAATATCCAGTCATTTAATGCGTCGTGATTCGGCGCATCAGAACCAGGCTGCGCGGCAATGGCTTCGTGGTAAAATGTGCGCAAGTCATCCGCCAGATGCCGCACAAGTATCGGCATATCAAACTGCCAATCAATACCTTCTACTGGCGCTTCAGACAGGTTGCCGTGTTCGGCTAAGGTGCCCAGTGCACGTGCTACCGCGTCAATTTGATGTGGCGCTGCACCGGTCACACCAAATAACGTGCGGCCACGCTTGGCCCGAGTCTCAGCAGACCAAGGTGCTAGACGTGTCACTTCCGCGAGTAGTCGCGCGGTAACGGACTCGTCTTCCGCCACCGCAAAATTCACCGGGCACAGCCATTGACCCGCATCCGCCTCATCAGGTGCTTCGATGGGATAGTCTTCAATGGTCGGTTGTGTTGCGGTGGCTAGCATTCCCAGGGCTGCGCGCATCACTTGTTTCTGAAACTCAGGATCAGCAGCACTCCCCAGCGGACGACCTAGCGCAAAAGGCACCCACAGTGCACGCGGCGGGTTGACTGCTTCACTTTGCTCACGAATCAAGCTGATGGACGCGGTGGCCACACCAGCGCGTTCAATGTAATTTGCTAGGGCACCCACGGCACCCGTACAAATGGGTCAGACCGGCACCATCAAGGCAATATCCACACCCTCAGCAGCCAATAGACGCCCAACTTCTTCACCGGCGAGTTTTAGTGCCTCATGATTCGGCTGCGCGCCCATAAACGAGTAATGCCATTTTGCCACACCACCGATCTCGTTTGCGGCTGCCATCTCACGTAAACGGTCCAGCGGAAACCATATATTGGGGTCTTGTTGAAACGCACTGCGGTCAAAATTGGTGCTGATGTGCGACACCACAACGTCTGCAAAATCGACATCTCCTGGTAGCAGCCGATAGTCCACCGCGCCTGGATTAAACGGCGCGTCGGAACGACGGTGTAAACCGGCTGTAGAAACGATTGCAACATGGCACTCCCGCAAAGATTTGGGCGTGATCCATGGCGCCGGATCAACCGGCTGCATGGCGTCAGCGCGAGCCCGCATATGCTTGGCTTCTGCTTCGTGTAGGTCCCTAAGGCGTACCATCAAACATTCTCATTGGCAAAACTTCACTGATCACCTAACTACGAGCGACGTGTCGGGTCAAGCCGCTTCGGAAACACAAACAAACCTTCTAGCCGTTTAGAAAAAAACGGGCACTGCATAGCCAAAAAAATTCGACTGACTATGGCATTGCCAAAGACTCTGATTTACCTGTTGAGGCGCCATTAGTTCTGTTACCTAACGTGTTTACTAGTCTTCTACGCAGCCCGTTCACGTTTAAGCGATGAGGCGGATTTGATATTGATCTTCACGCTATTATCTGAAATTACTTTTTGGATTTCGTTTTTCATATCTTTAATAAAGGAATTTAGCATGAAGGTAAGCATTAAAATTGCATTTGTTTCGTTTTTTCTAACGGTTTCGTGTACTGCTCAAGCTTTTGACGTCACGGGCGAAGAAGTAGGTTTGAATGGGTCTGTCACTTCGATAAGTCTGACGGACACAGGCGGTGTAATAAACGTTGTGTCCGATAACGATAAATACGGCAAGACGTGGCTTACTTACAATATAATGTTGTCCAATCCGAACACTCAGGATCGAGGTTCTTTTGATGGAAGAGCAATCGCAATAAATACTGACGGGAATCGCGCCAGCGCGACTCGTCAAGGAGTTTGGACGAGGAATGGGCACATCTATTCGTTTATGTCGCTAGATGATGTCAGCGATGGCAACCAATATTTATGTATCACTGAGATCAACCTTATGACCGACAAGGTCGAGATGCGCTTTTATCCTAAATAATATGCTTTCGAATTGTTAAGTCCCTGCCAAACCACTAATACCTCCACAGCACGAGTCCCTTTCTGTGCAGTGAAGGTAGCGGGGCGGAGGATTGCTGCTGGGCCGCAAGCTCCGGCAGAAGTTAACCGTTAGTGGTGTTACGCCTTCATTGTGCCATGAAGTGGACAGGGCACCGATCGGTTTTGATACTTGGGCGGATGTCGGAAAAACCCTATTGTAATTCCTATTCTCAGGAACAGTGACTGTTAAGTATGGGACGCTGCGCCGTCACTCCAGTTTAGATCTTTGCGTGCAACGCGCGCTGCGATTATTATTGCTGTGTGATGAAGGCTCACTGCTCAATCAGGATGATTTGGTCATAGTTCATCGACATGCCTCGGGAGACGACACAATTAGCGAATACAGAAACGCAATTGGCAGGGCGATTAGTCATGCAGCAGCGATACCAGACGAGAAGCTAGTACTTTTTTCTGGCGCAGGCCTATCGCGGCGCCACCTGCTACTGCCCTCCTGGTACGAGCTACTTGAAGATGTCCTCGACCACATTGAATCAAAGTGCCCTCTCGACTTCTTTCTTCAGCGCTCGGGGAACCTAATCGACGCAGCCAAAGATATCAGCATTGCAGTCCATGAGTGGGCGTGGAGTGAGGGCAAGGGCGAATTCCCGGAAGAGCTCTACGCCGGCAACTTGAGTCACGTGAATTTTCTAAAACATATCGTCGCAGGGAAGGTCAGCTCCGCTACTCAAAAAATTAATGAGTCCAATGGTCCCGCTTTGCCTGAGGAAATTGCCGCATTGGGTAATTTGGAGTTCGAAAATATTGTAACGACGAATTACGACCAATTCTGGGAGTTACTCTTTGGCTTCTCACCAACCCACGGACTGGACTCTACTTTTCGCAGCAGCGAGGCTGGCGTCAATGTTGTCAAAATTCATGGCTGCGTTACGGCGCCCTCCTCAATGGTGCTGCTACCCGAGGACTACGATAACTATTCCCTCCGCCACAAATACATTTTTTCAAAACTACTCGTTTGCTTTGCTGAGCACCCCGTTTTATTCGTAGGGTATAGCCTCTCTGACCCCGACATCATCGAGCTCATTGTCGAAACCGCCAAAGCACTTAGAAAAACCTATCTGGAAAATGTATTTGTTTTGTCGATGGGAAACGAACCCGAGGCTCTAATTGGTGAGTCGGCTCGTTTTAACGTGTTATCGGGCTCAGGCTCAGCCGATGTGAATTTGATCGAAACAAGCGAATTCGAATGGGTGTACCGCGCCTTTTCAAAAACCTCACGTGGGGCGCAACAGTAAGGACTGTCCAGAGTGATTTTAAAAACTGACGTACTGATGAGGTGCATATGGGGCCAGATAGCGGATTACTGTTGAAAGCCACCTTTGCAGCACTGATATTTCTTATTGGCGCAGGCGGGAGCCTACTCGGCCAGAACAATTCAAGCCTCTGGCCGCTTTGAACTCCTGACTATCGCAAACTGTATAGCCGGTGGAGTTATTTATCGGTTCGGGACTGATCCAGACTCTGCATCGCTGTATGGACAACTAATGCCGCAGTCAGACTTTGCCATATGAGCGGCAACAGCTGGCCTATCAATAGTGTTTTTGCTTTGGATTGATCATCGACTTGGACTCGGGGGATACTTTCGCCTCATCGTGAAACGAGCGTTAATATTTTCTATCCTTACGGCCAATTATCTGAGACCCATGTTGTCAACTCTTCCGAAAATCCCTAAAGGTTCTGTTCCCTAAAAACGTTAGCCTTCGATAGTCACGATTATAACCCCGAGCTCCGCAAGTCTAAGACGCCCTCAAGACTCAAGTTCGTTAGTACCAATACAAAAGAAGATGCGCTCACTTAAGGAAAGCAGGAGCGCTAAAACAACAACGCACTTTCTTCATCTTCGTTCGCTTCTTGGGTCAGTCTACGTCCGTGAACTCCAAACGAATACGCAGCTAATTTAGGAGATGTTTACAAGAGGGGCATTAATGCTGTTTTGACGGTGATATGAAAGTATCACCGTGGCTCGATTTTGGTTGGCAAAGAGACCGGCCAGATTCTGAGGTCATAGGCGTACGCACGGATCGAGCATCGCTGGGCGAGAGAGGAGAGGTTGCGCCACATTTACAAAAAAAGACAAGAGCGCTCGCGCACTGGCTATATGCGGTGTTTATTGTGCCGTTTAAACACTATTTTGGGGCCTTCGAACTTGAGCACAGATACTTGCTCAAACTTGTCTAGTCTGATCTTCGGCAACTTTTTTAATCTGGTGATTGGGCAGTGGCCGGGTGTGGATTTGCTAGTAGATCCGTACACGGCGGGTAATGCCGATGCGATTCAAGTGCATCCGTGCATGCATCTCGACTTGGCTATACGCCATCTACCGTCTCTCTTCCTATCTCGTTCCCAATCAATTCGAGCGCGGCGCCCTCGCCACTGTAATCGGTGAACAGACTTAGTTGTTCTAAATGCCCAAGCGGTACAAGATAGTCCTGTTGCAACCATTGCTTTGAATCATCGGATCCCGTTGGCTTTCGCGGTCGCTGGCGACAGAACGAAATATCAGTCGCATGATCCGCAACCAACTGCCTATCGCCGCCCAATTGTGCTGCCTCTGGGCAGCAGCATGGGCTTAAAACGAGACGACTCACCGTTGTGTGGCGATTTGTGTGTGGAAACCGACAAGCGAACAGCATATTTGGAGATCGAATCGCATATGATATATGCACATCATACTGACACTAGAGTCTCTGCGTGATAAGCAGGTACCTTCTCGTCTACTTAATAATGGTTATTAACCTGGTCAATGCAAGCGACACATATGCAGACGCCCAGCATGCGACAAGCCAGAAGGAGGTGACGTGCATTAGTCCCACGCTTTCGCACACTGGCACTGAGTATTGGCAAAAAGTCGTTCTAAGCCTGACCAATCGGTGCTCTATCGCAATTGATCTCAATTACCTGCGGATTGAGTTTCAAGACAATCAGGCGATCCCGGCTGTCTGGTACGCTCATCCTATAGATACCCCCTACCCAGAGATCGCTCAGTCCTCTCACGCTGGCACGCATTCACTAATTCTGACATTCAAACATCTATCACCCGACACCCAGACGGGCCTTGCACCAGACGCAACCGTCTCCCTACACTACGGCACGCCGAAAGTCGGTTATCAAGCAGATTCAATCGCACTGGCACGGGAACCTTTGTCCCGCGCGCAGAGCTTCAAAACAGCAAAACGTCGGGACCAACCGGAGCGTTTTGGGATCCCTCGATTAACGCTTCAAACAGAGGCGGACAAGAAAGAATTTCCAGCCCGCGTTATCGGCTACCTGCCTTTGAATTGGAATAATTCCGGCCGTTTGCAAAACTCATTGCCTGCGCCCGGCGAACTGGCAGAGGCAGGGTACACGCATATTCTGATCGCTTTTGCGATTTTCAGCAAAAGCCCGCAGTGCTTGTTAAATCTTAGCTGCGTACGGCTTTCACCAAAGCCAGAGGAAATGGTTGCCCTTACCTCCGGCGACGGTAGCCAGAAAGAATCGCTGCGCACTTACGTTACACAATTACGCCAACGAGGTGTTCGTGTCCTGCTATCACTTGGCGGCGCATCCAGTTCATTCGGCACGATCGATTTCGCGGAAAGTTTTAACCATATCCAAAATGGAGAACTGAGCTTCGATGAAACCGTCACCGCGTTTGTTAGCTCGATTGAAAATCTGCTCAATAAATACCATATAGAAGGTATAGATATCGATGTGGAGCACGGACTTTCAGTCGCGCCGGGCCAAGACCTAAAAGCCGCGGCCAGCGTGCCTCGCTGTAAGAAGGCGTTTAGCCTGACTACCGGTCTTGCTCCAAGTACCGGCAGCGTCTGCGCTATGGTCGCTGTCATCGATGCATTAGTCGCTAACAATCCCGACTTAATTATTTCGTTAGCGCCACAAACGCTCAATATTGCGGCCAACAACCGTGTCGCAGGACAGACGCTTAACTATGCCAGCTTGCTGGCACATGTTCGCGATCACGTAAGTTGGGTGGGTGTGCAAGTTTATAACTCAGGTGGCATGTACGGGCCCAGCGGCGTGTTACAGGCAATTACTGCAGACAACCAAGTTAATGCAAGCGTGGCTATGGCGCTAAATCTCATGGAGCCTTGGAGCCAACAAAGGCCATACCGTTTCCTCGACAACTCAGCCGCAATGCTGCGGCCCGACCAGATCGTACTGGGTTTTCCTGCAAGCAACGGCCAGTTTTCAGATGGTTTGCCTACCGCTAACCTCGCGAAAATCAAACAAGCGCTGAATTGCTTAAATACTGGCGCTCGTTGCGGCACACTCGCTACCC
>JAQWQN010000188.1 GCA_029244465.1 Pseudomonadales bacterium | reverse complement strand
ATGTTTGAGCTACCTCTGATTCGCCTACAGTGCTACGAAGGGCTGGATGAGTCCAAGGCGATTTATGAATGGAAATATGGCAAGCAGTTACTGTATACCCAAGTACTTAAAGAAGCCCTTGACGAGGTATTGGACGGTGCCAAGGGCTTTGCCCAATCCGTAACTCGCCTACACGAGTTTGGCGATATCTTCTTCTCCGAAGAGTTTTTGGAACCACGACCACTACTCAAAGCCTTACGAGAAGATGACGGTTGTGTCTTACTTATCGACGAAGTCGATAAATCCGATCACGAGTTTGAATCGCTACTGTTGGAGATCTTGTCCGATTTCCAAGTTTCGATTCCAGAAATCGGCACGATTAAGGCCAACCGCGAGCCGCCCATGGTCTTCCTCACGTCAAATAACACTCGAGAAATATCAGACGCGCTCAAACGTCGTTGCTTGCACCTCTACATACCTTTTCCCGATGTCGATCTCGAGCAGAAGATTATTCACGCGCGCGTGCCCGAAGTACCACCGGAGCTCCAACGCCAGCTGGTCGCCTTCATCCATGAGTTGCGCGACTTGGATTTAAAAAAGGTGCCGGCGATCTCCGAGACGATCGATTGGGCACGCACCTTGATGCTTCTACATACTGAAGTACTGGAACCGGCCCTCATCCGCGACACCCTCAACGTCATTTTGAAGTTCCAGGAAGACATTGAAAATGTTGAGTCAGAGATAAATTCATTAACCGCCAAAATTCGCAAGTAGATAGACACTCGATGGACCGAACCCTCACCAATTTCATCCGTTCGCTACGTATGGCGGAAGTGCGCATATCGACAGCAGAGACGCTCGATGCGATGAACACCGTTGAGTTAGTTGGTTACAGGAATCGAGAGTTTCTAAAACATTCGCTTTCCCTCGTATTGCCAAAAACCTCCGATGAAAAGGAAGCCTACGACGCCTGCTTCGAACAGTTTTTCAAACACAACGAGGTCAGTGGTGAGCGCCAAGAAAATGCAGACGCCGAACACGAAGGTGAAGGCGAGACTGATGAAAATTCTGGCGAAGGCGACGGAGAAGGTGGCGGCACAGGCGGACAACGCCAACCTGGCGAGCCCAATACCGGTAAAAAGAAGAAAAAGTCCAAAGCCAAACCAAATAACAATCTTTACGAAGAAGAACCAGAAGAAGATTTAGGCCAGGGTGAGATGACCGATGCGCAGTCGACACTCGGACACCTTCTGATGTCTAATTCTCGTGTCGATCTCAGCATGGAAATGGCCCGTGCTGGTGAAGAGGTGAATGTGCGTGACATTCAGATTTTCACTCAGAAAGGTCTTTATTCTCGCCGAATCATGGACGAGATGGGTTTGGCCGATCTCAACCAAGAAATTTCAAGCCTCAAAGACATGCCTTCGATTCCCGCACGCCGTCTCGGGCAAGAGCTGAAACGTCGACGCGACTTTTTACGCGAACAAGTTCGAGACTATGTAGAGCGCCAGTTCTTGCTCAATGCTGACGTCTCTGGCAAAAAACTGCGCGAAGAGCTACTGCGCAAAGTGAAACTCTCAAACGTTGAGCACCGAAACTTTCGGCTCATCCAAGAGATCGTCTACAAGATGGCGAAACGTTTGTCGGCATTGCATTCCCGCCGCAAGAAGGTATTCAAGCGGGGCGCGCTTAATGTGCCGAGAACTCTCCGCCATAACATGTCCTATGACGGTGCAATCTTCGATTTGCATTGGAAATCGGTGAAGGTTGACCGTCCGAAGGTATTCGCGATCTGCGACGTCTCTGGTTCTGTTGCCGCTTACGCGCGCTTTATGCTGATGTTCCTCTACAGCCTTGACGAGGTGATGCCCAAGGTTCGCAGCTTCGCTTTTTCTTCAGATTTAGCCGAAGTTACAGATCTCTTTGAGCGCAATCACATCGAAGACGCTATCGCTAAAGTGGTTCGAGATTATAGCGGTGGTTCGACTGACTACGGCCAAGCACTGATTGATTTCAAGAAGCACTGTCTTGATGATGTCGATAATCGAACAACCATTATTATTTTGGGCGACGCGAGAAATAACTATGGCGATGCTCAGGCCGATATTTTGAAGGAAATGTACGACCGCAGTAAGCGTATCATTTGGCTGAATCCAGAAACCCGACTGTCATGGAATACTGGTGATTCCGAGATGCGTAAATACCAAACGTATTCGCATCAGGTTGAAGAGTGCAATTCTCTCATGCACCTCGAGCGCGTCGTCGGAAATCTTCTAAAACAAGCCACTAATTAGTCTGGCACCCGCAAACATAAACCGTCATCGGCGGTACAATCCCGCCCTGGAATGTGGAGTGATGGATGGTAGAACCTCCCGCGACAGATAGCGAATCAGCCTTCGCCCAAACTGCTGGCAAACAATTGCTCGTGTTTGGCGGCGTTGCTTTTGTCGCGATCGCTATTTTGATGCTGGCCCTGCAGGCCCTAACGAACCTGATGGCTTCAAATACAACCACGGCACAGGCGATCGATGACGTCAACAACATGATCTCAATCGCCATCCGCGAAGAACCCCCGCAGCTAAACTCAACCGTAGCAACAGATGCCAGCTCCGGAATGATTATCGGGCATGTATTCGAAGGGTTATTGCGCATGAATGCCAAAGATCAGCTCGAGGCCGGAATCGCCCACAAATGGCACGTTACAGACACACAAGTCCACTTCTGGCTGCGCACAGACGCCAGATGGAGTGATGGTTCAACCATCACCGCCCAGGATTTCGTCTTTGGGTGGCAAACAGCGCTCTCGCCGGAGGTGGCATCAGAATACGCTTTCCTACTTTTCCACATCAAAAACGGGCGGGCAATTAACGCGGGAGAGCTACCAGCCAGTGAGCTTGGCGTGTCTACTCCAAACGATTTTGAATTAATTGTCCAGCTTGAGCGACCCGTGGCGTTTTTTGACAAAATGGTAACGTTTCCCACCTATCTACCCGTGCCGCAGAAATTTTACCAAGCAACTGCGGGCAAGTACGGTGCCGATGCGTCAGAGCTTTTATACAGCGGCCCCTATACCATCAGTAACTGGGTACATGGCTCCAGCCTCCTGCTCGAGAAGAATGAGCATTACTGGGACAAAGATCGTATTGCCATCGACAAAATTAATATCGCCTATATCACAAGCGACTCTACAGCCAGCCTCAACTTCTTCAAAGACGACAAGATAGCGACGACCACCCTAACGGCAGAAAATCTTGATAGCGCGCTCGAAGAACGGTGGCAAATCAAAAAACACCAAGACGGCGCAATATTTTTCCTCGAGTTCAATCATAGAAAGAGCCACATTACCCAAAATTACAACCTGCGACGCTCCATGCAACTTGTTCTCGACATGGAAGAGCTGGTTTACAAGGTTACCAAGCTCCCCGGTTACTTACCCGGGGAGTCGCTGTTCCCCGAGTTTTTGATGGGCGTCGAAACCCACTTTCGTAAAGAGTACCCGGCGACAAAAAATGTACTCGACCGAGTCAGAGCACGAGAACACATCAAGTTGGCTAAGCACGAGCTTGGACTCGAAGCGATTCCGCCGCTCATGCTGTTAACCGGCGACAATGCCGTTTCTAATATCCAGGCCGAATGGGTTCAGGCCAGTTTGAAAAAACACCTTGACCTCGACATTCGTATCGACAAACAGATCTTCAAGCAGCGTTTAGCAAAAATGACCGCTGGGGAGTTTGATATGGTGTTGGCCGGCTGGGGACCGGACTACGATGATCCACTAACCTTTGGCGATTTGTTTGCGTCTTGGAATCTAAACAACCGGGGACGTTATGCCAGCGACGCGATGGATGGCTTCATCAGCCAAGTACAAGATTCGGTAGACCCCGCAACGCGAATGCGTCTTTTTGCCCAGATTCAACAATTGGTGTACGACGATGTCGTCATACTACCGATGTATGAAAGAGGCGTAACCTATGTGGTGCACCCCAGATTGAAAGGCATGAAGCGCCGCGTCATTGGTCCGCAAGTCGACTTCACAAATGCCTACATCGAACCCGTGAGCGTGAATTAATACAGCACATGGCAAGCTACGCACTCAAACGTTTGTTACAGGGCCTGATTACCGTCTGGTTTATCGCAACAGCGACTTTCTTTGGTATGCATGCGGTGCCAGGTGACCCACTAACCGGGGATAAAGCCCTGACCGAAAAGATTCGCGAAAATCTAGAAGTTAAATACGGGCTCAATCAACCGGTCATCACTCAATACGGAATTTTCCTAAAAAACCTCGCCAAGGGTGACCTCGGTATATCGTTCACGCAAGAAAATCGACGCGTCAACGATATTATTGCCGAACACTTCCCCGTATCAGCAACACTCGGAGTGCTCGCGATCTTTTTTGCCGCTATCGGTGGCATTCTTTGGGGTGCTTTGACAGCGCTGTACCGAAACCGGTTACCTGACACCATCATCATGCTTCTCGTCATTCTCGGCATTTCCGTACCCAGCTTTGTTGTCGCCGCAGTTGGACAATTATCTCTCGTCAATCTGAACGATATGGCCGGCACCTCGGTGCTGCCCGTTGGTGGCTGGGGTACTGTTTGGCACATGATCGTTCCGTCACTGGTTCTCGGGCTCTCCACCATGGCTTATCTAACGAGGCTAATGCGTTCCTCGATGCTCGAAATCGTCAGTTCGGACTTTGTCCGTACAGCCAAAGCTAAGGGGATACCCGCTGCCCAGATCTTCACGAGACACCAACTACGCAACGCGATATTACCTGTCATCACAGTGCTCGGGCCTTCCATAGCAGCCATCACGACCGGCGGTTTCGTGGTGGAGATCATCTTCGCGATACCTGGTCTCGGACGCTACTTCGTTCAGGCCGTACAACAGCTCGACTACACCGTGATCATGGGCACTACCGTGTTTTACGGCGCATTCCTGGTCTTTATGGTCATTCTTGTCGATCTCATCTACGGCTGGATCGACCCACGCGTACGGCTCGAATAGATGACAAACGCCGAACAAACAGCAACAACCTTCTCAGCCGATGCCTTTGCGCCTCTGGCGCAAGACCAGGATGTGCAATCGATCAGCCGTCCATCGCTTTCGTATTGGCAAGACGCCTGGCTTCGTCTGCGGGCGAACCGACGAGCACTCATCTCCCTGTGGCTGGTTGTCGGATTGTTACTATTCACATTCCTTGGTCCCGTCATTTGGCAAATTGACCCGACGATACAAGACGTAGAACAAATCTCACAAGCGCCAGGCGCGAACCGCAGCGTCACATTGGTCGCAGAATACGAGCCCTGGCAAGGCCAAGGGTCTAGTCGCTTCGCCTTTGCTGAGACGCCAACCACACAGAGCGTGCGGCTACAGTGGGAGAATTTTAATCCTTCCTACGGCTACCGCGTGTACCGGACCCCCTACTCGATCGGGCCCGAACGCGCCTTTGGCCTCCCGTTGGCAGAAACGCTCGATCCATTCTTCGAGGATCGCCTCGACCTAAGGCCAATGAACTACTATTACACCGTCATGGCCATAGATGCGGATGGTGCCAACACGAACAATTACCACACCATAGAAGGTACGGTTGCTCGCGTCATCACGCTGGAGGACGCCCGTTCGAGGGGTCTCGTCACGACACAAGCAAATCCGCCGATCGGCACCAAGTACGAGTTCGCATGGCATCCACTCGGCACTGACTACCTAGGGCGCGACATGCTTGCACGACTGATGCACGGAGCACGCGTTTCTCTCTTTATCGGCTTCTTTGCGCCGTTTCTATATGTTTTGATTGGCGTGATCTATGGCAGCACGGCGGGATTCATAGGTGGGGTGACTGATCAGGCGATGATGCGATTCGCCGACTTCGTGGTCGCACTACCCTTCCTGCTCTTTATGATCCTATTCAAGGTTATGACCAATACAGGGCCAGGCGAGAGTGGCATCATCCCTATGCTTTTCGCAATGGTTGTACTCCTATGGCCTGCCACAGCACGTCTTGTTCGCGGTCAGATTTTACAAATCCGCGAAGAGGGCTACATCAGCGCAGGCCGTCTGCTCGGTGCAAAGACTAACTATCTCGTCTTACGTCACATGATTCCAAACACGATGGGCGTCATTCTGGTTACAGTCACGTTTGCGGTTCCGAGCGCCATCTTCACCGAGGCCTTTTTGTCGTTTATCGGCATGGGCGTTGCGCCGCCAACACCATCTTGGGGATCAATGTGCAATGAAGGCATCAAGACCATGCTCACGCATCCACATGAGCTTATCTTTCCGGCACTTTTTATTAGCATCACTGTTTTGGCTTTCAATATGCTAGGCGATGGTCTTAGAGATGCGCTAGACGCGCGAATGAGGAACAGAGAGTAGTATGCCCGACCCTTTGTTGAGTATTAAAGATTTAGCCGTCGAGTTCGATACCTATGGCGGTACCGTACAAGCCGTGCGCGGTGTCTCCTTCGACATCGAAGCCGGTCAAACGCTCGCGATCGTTGGCGAATCGGGTTGCGGCAAGTCAGTCACCGTGCAGAGCATCATGGGACTCATCCCAATGCCTCCTGGAAAAATCACGTCGGGGCAAGCACACCTGCGTGGTATGGATATCCTCGGTCAAAAAACGGTCAACGGACGAGACATCCGCGGTGATCAAATCGGGATGATATTCCAAGATCCAATGACGTCCCTGAACCCCACGATGAACATCGGCAGCCAAATCGCCGAAACACTTGTAGTGCACAGAGGCTTCAGCAAGAAAGCAGCCTTCAATCGCGCGATCGAACTGCTCGATTTAAGCAAAATCCCAGAACCGGACAAACGAGCAAAACAGTATCCGTTCGAATTTTCTGGCGGTATGTTACAGCGCGCGATGATCGCGATGGCCATTGCCTGCGAACCAGCGATTCTTATCGCAGATGAACCGACCACTGCCTTAGATGTGACTATCCAGGCCCAGATTTTAGACCTGCTGAGCGAACTCCAGAATAAAACGGGCATGGCCATCATTCTTATTACCCACGACCTTGGTGTTGTGGCCCGCATGGCGGACGAAGTGTTGGTCATGTATGCAGGTGAAATTGTTGAACAAGGCAGCGTCGACCAAATTTTTTATTCATCAGCGCACCCTTACACGCTAGGACTGCGCGCCGCGATGCCGAGTAATGTGCGCAGTGGGAGTAATGTACTCAAACCAATCAACGGCTCACCACCTGACCTCTTTCAGCCCCCGACCGGATGCGGATATTGCGCAAGGTGTCCGTGGGCAATGCAGCTTTGCAAAGACCAACCACCACCAAGTATTAGACTACAAGGCGACCATTTTGGCCGTTGCTGGCTGCACCATGAAGCAAACACACAAGTTGTACCTGAGATTCATGGAGGCCGTTCATGACCAAGCCAGTGACAGCAGGTAGCAAACCACTCGTTCGGATCGAGAACCTTGTTAAGCATTTCGATCTAGGTAAAGGACAGCGAATTCACGCCGTTGACGATGTCTCGCTCACGATTGGCGAACGGGAAATCGTCGGACTCGTGGGTGAATCCGGTTCTGGAAAATCTACGCTGGGCAAGACTATTCTTGGTCTCCATGACAAGACTGCAGGTACCACCTATTTCGGGAACACAGAGCTACCAACAAGCTATTCGTCGAAGGATTTCCAAACCTGGGCTCCGCGCATGCAAATGATCTTCCAGGACCCATATTCGTCACTCAATCCACGCATGACTGTCGGAGAGATTGTCGGTGAAGGTCTCTCGCTCCACAGTTCGTTCAACAAAAATAAGATCAACGAAAAAGTTGCCGGGTGGTTAACCAGAGTTGGCCTTCAGGCTGATCACATGTCTCGCTATCCACACGAATTCTCAGGCGGACAACGACAACGAATTGGCATCGCCCGCGCGCTCATTCTCGAGCCTGAATTCGTAGTTTGTGATGAGCCGATATCTGCCCTTGATGTGTCAGTCCAAGCGCAGGTCGTCAATCTGCTAGACGAACTTAAAGACAGCATGGGACTGACCCTGCTTTTTATTGCACACGACCTATCGATGGTTCGCTATGTCAGCGACCGCATGGCGGTCATGTATCTGGGCAGTTTGGTGGAAGTTGGCAACGCTGACGAAGTTTTCTTCGAGCCTCAACATCCGTATACAAAGATCCTGGTCGGATCGAACCCAGAGCCAGACCCCAAAACAGAACGTGCGCGCGCATCAACGATGATCGAGGGGGAGATTCCATCTCCGGTAAACGTCCCAACAGGATGTCGATTCGCAAATCGATGTCCAGAGGTACACAGTCGGTGCCGCCAAGAGACACCGGAACTCATGCCACTGGTGGCGAACCTGCGCGGGACAGAACAGCACGAAAAAAAACAAGCGCAAGAAGACGACACACGACGTCGAGTAGCATGTCACCTATTTACGTAACGCGGCCCCTAAAAAGGACGTCGGCCGCCACCGCCACCGCCACCGCCATCACGACGGCCTTTGCTTTGAGCTTCATTCACCCGCAACGGCCGACCTTGCAGATCTTGGCCGTTCAGCGCTTCGATCGCCTGATCAGCGCCGTCTTCCAATTCCACAAAACCAAAACCACGGGAGCGACCGCTTTCGCGATCGGTAATGACGACCGCTGAGGCCACTGAACCATATTCACTAAAAAGTTGCTGCAGGTCGTCATCGCTGACACCCCAGGCAAGGTTACCTACGTAAAGTTTTTTCATTTGATCTCCAATTGATCGATACCTACTCGGACGCCTTTTGAACATCCAGTTGTACCATCTTGCCGGAAACATCCGGCCCCCTTGCCAACCAATCGAACATCGAACTCAAACAACAAACCAAGATCCAAGCACGCACAGAGGCAATTCTTGAAGACTAGCGGAAGCCAACACGCTTAACAAATGAATATTCAGGCAATAAATAGGCCCCGAAGGCACGCTTTCGCGCCTATATCATAAGGTTTAGTCGTCACCATTCAGTCCGTCAGCGGCTTCCAAGTTGCACCAACGGCGCACCGCAGTAACAGCTGCATGATAGAAGATCACACCCGCTCCCTGTCGCCATCCCTGTAAAACAATGCCCTCATCAAAGGTCTTGTCGCCAATGGAGTTACGGTTTGGTGCGAGCCGTTGCAGCCCGCATCGCTCGACGATCGAGTCGATCAGTTTTGAGTTTCGCACTCAAGCAGTGTGCCTGACACCTTATCGATCCCGTATTAGGCGCCCAAGAAATCAAGCGAAAACCCAGTCAAGGGCTGACGGCTACTAGCGCAACCACTTTCGCTGCATGCGCAGTAGGGACTCTTCTGAACTATATTCAAGCAGATCAGTTATTGGCACCCAAGCTAAGTCCTTGGACTCTTCACTGATGGTGTAGTCGGTGCCACGCGCCACAAACGCGAACCGCACATCATAATGGTAATGTGCCGGATCTTGCTTTCTCTCAGGTATCAAATGGACATCGAGATCAAAGATCTGCGGCTGAACAAAATCCACTTCTAACCCGGATTCCTCTCGTGCTTCCTTGCACGCAACCGCCGGCGTATCCGGATCACCATCACTGTGACCGCCGAGTTGGACCCAGATATTGAGCTTTTTATGGTGGGTTAATAGGACCGATGTCATACCCGGGTCAACCACCCAGGCTGATCCCGTGACATGACCATCGTGCCAACAATCACGTTCGAAGCAGCGGGATTCGCGACTCACAAAACGTACGAAACGCTCAATGAGGTCACTTTCGTCCACATGATTCGCTTCGTATTCGCCTATTAGGTCCAACAATTTGCGTCTATGCACAGCAATCCTTATGCTCGATTCTTAATTTAACAGAAGGGAGAGGCTATGATTGGAGTCATCGCGAAATTGAATGTGAAAGCGGAAGCGTCTGCAGAGTTTGAAGAAGTTTTTCTTACTTTGAGTGAGGCAGTAAGAGCCAATGAACCTGGTTGCATCATGTATCAGCTCTGCCGGGACGATGACGGCAACTACGTTGTTATGGAAATGTACGAGAGTGAAGAAGCCTTGGCAGCGCACGGTCAATCAGATCACTTCAAGGCAGCTGGCGCCGGTTTTAAAGGGAAAATGGGGGGGCCTCCTGAAGTCACCCGGATGGCTGCCGTTACTCGCTAGTCCTTTATCTCAAAAAGTTCAGCCAGTTGGTCGGTCATCGCACCGCCCAGCTGTTCCGCGTCTGTAATCGTGACCGCCCTCATGTAGTGGTGTGTCACGTCATGACCAATCCCAATCGCTACCAACTCTACCGGGGAATAGTTCTCGATCATATCGATTGCATATTTCAGATGCTGCTCTAAATAGTTACTCGGGTTTACAAGCAGTGTTGAATTGTCCACCGGCAAGCCATCCGATATGACCATCATGATTTTTCGCTGCTCGGTCCGAGTCACAATGCGATTATGCGCCCAAATCAAAGCCTCGCCGTCGATGTTCTCCTTCAACAACTCCTCCCGCATCATGAGGCCCAGATTGCGGCGGGTGCGACTCCAGGTATCATCCGCGGCCTTGTAGATAATGTGCCGCAGATCATTCAAGCGTCCCGGATTCGATGGCTTACCTTCATTGATCCATCCTTCACGAGACTGACCACCACGCCACGCTCGCGTCGTAAAGCCAAGCACTTCAACCTTCACAGAGCACCGCTCGAGCGTGCGGCCAAGTATGTCCGCACACATGGCTGCAATTGTGATTGAACGACCGCGCATAGACCCTGAGCTGTCAATCAACAGGGTGACCACCGTATCCCTGAATTTCATTTCTTTTTCTTGCTTGTAAGCAAGCGGATTCATGGGATCGATAATAACTTGGCTTAACCGTGCTGCATCGAGGATGCCTTCTTCAAGATCAAACTCCCACGTGCGATTCTGTTTGGCCATCAGTCTTCGCTGCAGTCGGTTGGCTAACTTCGATGTTGTATGGTGCAGAGATACGAGCTGTTGATCTAACAGTTGTCGCAGTCGCGCCATCTCTTCTGCATCACACAGTTCTTCGGCACGAATCGTTTCATCGAACTCTTCGGTGAACGACTCGTAGTTGATATCAACCGCAATCCGACCCGCATCATCCGGCATCGGCACCGGGGCTTCATCCGGATCAGCTTCAGCACCTGCCTCGTCCATGTCAACGTCGGCGTCCATCTCGACCATCGTCGCATCCCCATCGGCATTTTCATCGCCCATGGATTCATCGTCTAACACCACATCCTCTGGACTAAAATCAGATTCAGCGTCCTGATTTTCATCCATGGTCTCGACTTCATCTTGGTTCTGTTCACCATCATTCTGATCATCAAGATCAGCCGCCAGGCCAAAATCAGCAATAATAGAACGACACAGCGTGGCAAATTCTGCCTGATCCTGAACATGCCCCTTGAGTGACCGAATCTGTTCACCCGCGTGTGATTCGACGTGCTCACGCCAAAACCGCACGACATTCTCTGCACTCGGAGGTAACTCTCTTCCGGTTAACTCCTGACGTACGAGGAGGCCAACCGCAACGGACAAAGGCGCTTCGGTTTCTGCCGTAATCGAATCAAAAGCCGCTTGCTGGCATTGTGTCTCTAAGCGCGCATCTAAATTCTGTGCAACCCCTTCCATCCGCAGACTACCTATAGAGGCGATGCGCGCATCCTCGATCCACTCGAACATCTCCTGGGCAGGGCCGCCTTGTGGTATGTATCGGGTGTGCAAACCTGCATCATGGTGACGCATTTTCAACGCGAACTGATCGCCAACGCCTCGAATTGAATTCACTTCCTGTTCAGAACAACCCACTATTGGGAGCGGCACACGCATACGGGAGCCTCGCGCAGTCGGCGCCCCTGGGCCGAACGTCACTTCGAGTTCATCATCCTCCGCAATCGCGCGCATTGTGGCTGTCATGGCGCGCTTAAACGGTTCTAGCGGGTTCTCGGCTTCACTCATAGTCGTTTAGCGCAGATCACACACTTTTTAGGGAAATACCTTCGGTGGCATCGCCGAGATCGTCTCCCATGCATCGCTGGTAATACTCAGCCACAATGGGGCGTTCCAATTCATCACATTTGTTGAGGAACGTCACTCGGAACGCAAAGCCCACATCGCCAAAAATCTCTGCGTTCTGTGCCCACGTAAGAACAGTCCGCGGTGACATGACGATCGATACATCGCCGTTAACAAAGCCCTTTCGTGTCAGGTCTGCGACACTCACCATATTGCTTACGGCGCGTCGACCAGCATCCGTCTCTTCGTAAGACTTTGCCTTCCCACAAACAATTTCACATTCCGCATCGTGTTCCAGGTAGTTCAACGTCGCGACCACATTCCATCGGTCCATCTGACCTTGGTTGATCTGCTGTGTCCCGTGATAGAGGCCTGTGGTATCCCCCAGTCCGATCGTATTTGTGGTCGAGAAAAGGCGGAAGGATGGATGCGGCGTAATCACCTTATTTTGGTCAAGGAGCGTTAGCTTACCTTCAACCTCAAGCACGCGTTGGATCACGAACATAACGTCCGGGCGTCCCGCATCGTATTCATCAAACACGAGCGCGACAGGGTGCTGCAACGCCCACGGTAAAATACCCTCGCGAAACTCCGTAATCTGCTTACCATCTTTCAGAACGATCGCATCTTTACCGACCAGATCGATACGACTGATATGCGAGTCCAGATTGACTCGAATACACGGCCAGTTCAGGCGGGCTGCCACCTGCTCGATGTGTGTCGATTTGCCCGTACCGTGATAGCCTTGAATCATCACACGACGGTTGTGGGAAAACCCGGCAAGGATCGCTACGGTGGTATCACGATCGAATCGATAATCCTCATCTATGAGCGGAACATAGTCCGATCTCGTAGCAAACGATGGGACTGACAGGTCCATATCGATACCGAACGCATCGCGGACATTGACCTCGGAATCAGGTTGATTAGCCGTACTTAAATCGGCGGCCGGTTGCTCGCTCACTTGGCTCCCTTACTTTTGACTTGCGCAAGCAGACTATTGTAAGCAACCACAGGCAAAAAGCAGTAAAAAAAGGAAAGACTCAGACAGATGTTACAAAGATTAATCATCGAGACTCGTCCCGGCGTTCGCACCTGGTTAGGCCAGGCCCTCTTGCTCGCCTCACTAACGGCTCTCGTTTGTCCGCAATGGTCCTTTGCTGCAGAGCCAGTCAACTCAGATTGGCCTAACTACGGTAACAACAAAGGCGCTGCGAAATATGCGCCATTGGCTCAAATCAATGGCGCGAATGTCAGCGATCTTCTCGTCGCGTGGACGTGGGCTACGCCTGACAACGGAATTGTCGAAGACCAACCCGCACTGACGCCGTGGAGCTATAAAGTTACGCCGTTGAAGGTGGGCAACCGCCTGTTCACGAGCACATCGCTTGGGTTCGTCGCAGCAGTTGATCCAAGCACAGGTAAAACACTGTGGCAGTTCGACACTAAAACCTACCTCGACGGCCGACCTACGAATTTGGGATTTAACCACCGCGGCGTGGCTTATTGGTCCAATAAGGATGAGTCGCGCATCCTCATGCCAACCAACAATGGCTATCTGTGGTCACTAGATGCGGAAACCGGCAAACCAGACCCGCGTTTCGGTAACGGTGGTCGGGTTGATCTCGCCCGTGGCCTTGGTCGCGCAATCAATCGCAAACACTATTCAGTAATCTCCGCACCCATGGTAATCGGCGATATCGTGGTCGTTGGTTCCTCAATCATGGATGCCCCCAAGACCCAGAAGATGCCCCCAGGACACGTTCGTGGCTTTAACGTAAGAACCGGCAAACAAACCTGGATCTTTCATACGATTCCACAACGTGGTGAATTCGGCGCTGAGTCTTGGCCTGGTGGCGCTGGGCAGTATTCCGGTAATACCAACGTATGGTCTGGTATCAGCGCTGACCCAGAGCTCGGCTACGTCTATTTCCCGACCGGTACACCAACCAATGACTGGTACGGCGGCCATCGCATCGGCGACAACCTGTTCGCAGAGAGCTTAGTTTGTCTGGACGCCAAGACGGGCATACGGGTTTGGCACTATCAAATAGTTCACCACGGTCTGTGGGACTACGATCTACCCGCAGCACCGACACTGATTGATATTCCGGCACCAGACGGAGTCATTAAAGCCGTCGCCCAAGTCTCCAAGCAGGCATTCGTGTATACCTTTAACCGCATCACCGGGAAGCCGCTCTGGCCAATCGAGGAGCGTCCGGTACCGTCTTCTGATATTCCCGGAGAGGTGGCGTCTCCTACCCAGCCGTTTCCAACCAAACCCTTAGCCTTCGACCGACAAGGTTTGACTGAAGACGATCTAATAGATTTCACGCCAGAACTCCATCAGGAGGCACGTACGCTTATCGCGCCCTTTCGCCATGGTCCTCTCTACACGCCGCCATCGCTGCAAGGCACCATCAATATGCCAGGTTGGGGAGGTGGCGCAAACTGGGGCGGCGCTGCTTACGACCCTGACTCAGGGCTCCTGTACGTGCCGAGCGTAACCGCACCAATGGTTGTCGTTTTGCAAGAAGGGAATCCAGATGAAACGGACTTTCGCTATGTACGCAGCGCCTCTGTGACCCGTATCCGAGGCCCTCAAGGGTTGCCCCTCACGAAGCCACCCTA
>JAQWQN010000178.1 GCA_029244465.1 Pseudomonadales bacterium | reverse complement strand
TCTATTCGAGCTTGCATTTTCTCGGTTTCTAATTTGAGTTCAGTCATGTTTTCCCTCTTCTATCAGCCGCATTGATTAACGCAGCGCACGTTTTATTTCTGCCGCCCGTGCGAGCATTTTCTTGGCTCGAGTCAGGTGTGGCACATCTACCATCTTGCCCTCAAAGCTGATGGCCATTAGACCTTGTGCTTGCGCCTCTGCAAACGCCTCAATTAATCGTTCCGCCTCATTGACTTCAGCGGTGCTGGGTGAAAAATGGTCGTTGACGATATCGATCTGGTTCGGGTGGATTGTGATCTTTCCTGTATAACCCATCCAAGCTGCCTCCTGGCAATCTTCTATTAACCCCGCATCATCTTTAAAATCGACAAATACGGTGTCGACAGGTTGTACACCACCCGCGGCAGCACTTAAAAGAGTGATATTGCGACAGTGTTTGTAGAGATCAAGGTAGGACCCGTCAGGATGTCGATTACGCGGTGCGCCAAGGGCGGCAGACATATCTTCAGCGCCCCAGGACAAAGCAACGACTCGATCGCACTCTGGGAAAGTCTGCACGTTTAATGCGGAAAGCGGGGTTTCCGTGCAAATTAGAATCAAATCCACGCACTTGGGTGGGTGGCCATACTCGCTCTCCCAGCGAGTAATCTCCTCGCTGATGATGTTGAGTTCATCCAACGTAGAGATCTTTGGCACGACGTAGCAATCAGGTGGATTACGCATCGTGACTTCGATGTCTCTTAATCCCCAAGGTGTATCTAGCGGATTCATGCGAACAGTACGCTCCTTGCGCTCGAAGTCTACTGAGCCTAACCATTCGGAAACAGTTTCCCGGGCATCGTCTTTCCTATCCGGTGTGACGGCATCCTCAAGGTCCAAAATCAGGCAATCAGCGTTGCTGGCAAGCGACTTTTGCAGCATTTTCTCGTTCGCCCCGGGGACGAAGTGACAGGACCTGCGTAAACGATCGGCACTCATCTGGACTCTCCTTTTCTCATCATCATAGCCCCACGAATACAAGAACAGACGATTTCACCGCGTTGATTGGTTAGCGTGTGTTCGAATGTCACGATGCCACGATCTTGTTTGGACTTGCTCTCTCTCTTGTCCTTTACATGGCTGACCGCGGTGAGGGTGTCACCGAGAAAGACAGGGTTGGGAAAAGTAGTCTTGTCAAAGCCAAGATTGCCTAGCGTCGTTCCCAGTGTGGTATCGGAGACTGACAAGCCGACAGCCAGACCGAGTGTGAAGATGCTGTTGACCAAGATTTGGCCATGGATCGATTGTTCTGCGAATTCACGATCGATGTGCAACGGCTGAGGATTGTGGGTCAAAGTGCTAAACAACAGGTTGTCGGTTTCTGTCACCGTACGACTCGGTTGATGCGCGAAACTATCCCCGACGTTGAGATCTTCGAAGAATTTTCCCGACATCGTCTATGTCCTCCTTAAAACGGACAACTTACAATGCCTCTCAATAAAAAGCCAAAACAAGATTATTGGAGTAAGCGTAGATGGATTTTGAACTGACGGACGAGCAGGAACTCATCAAGGATTCCGTAGCAAAGCTGTGCGGCGATTTTACTGACGAGTACTGGTCGGCGAAAGACAGCCAACATGAATTCCCATGGGACTTCTACAACGCCATGGCAGAGGCCGGATGGCTTGGAATCGCAATACCCGAGGCCTATGGAGGGAGCGGCCGCGGCATTACCGAAGCAAGCCTTGTGCTAGAAACGGTCGCTGCCAGCGGTGCGGCCATGAATGGGGCAACACCTTTGCATCTGTCCATATTCGGGATGGAACCGGTGGTTAAATTTGGTTCGGAAGACATGAAACAAAAGTATCTGCCTCAAGTCGCCAAGGGAGACTTGCATGTCGCGTTTGGCGTCACTGAGCCCGACGCCGGTACGGATACCTCCTCAATCACCACTGCGGCTCGTCGAGAGGGCGATCACTATATTGTTAAGGGCCGCAAAGTCTGGACGACCAAAGCATTGCAATCTGAACGGGTCTTGCTACTCGTACGTACGACGCCAAAGGATAAGGTAGAAAAACGCACTGACGGCTTGACGCTGCTGCTGGCTGAGTTGCAACGTGACGAAGTTGCAATATCCGCGATCGACAAGGTTGGCCGCAATGCCGTCGCGACCTGCGAAGTTGTTTATGACGAGTTGCCAGTGCACGTCACTGATCGGGTCGGTGAAGAGGGTAAAGGCTTTAAGTACATTCTCACCGGACTCAATGCAGAACGTATTTTAATCGCGTCGGAGGCGTTGGGGATTGGTCGAGCGGCCTTACGACGGGCAGTCGATTATGCCAACGAAAGAGTTGTATTCGGACGACCGATTGGAAAGAACCAAGGGGTCGCGTTTCCACTAGCCGAAGCCAAGATGCGACTCGATGCAGCGGAACTGATGATCCGTAAAGCTGCTTGGATGATTGATAACGATATCCCCTGCGGTGCCGAGGCAAATATGGCTAAGTGGCTCGCAGCAGATGCTGCTTTTCAAACTGCAGACCAAGCGATGCAAACTCATGGTGGCTTTGGCTACGCAACTGAATACCATGTAGAGCGCTATTGGCGAGAGGCGAGGTTGATGCGCATTGCACCGATCTCACAGGAAATGATCGCCAACTTTGTCAGTGAACATGTCCTGGGATTGCCAAGATCCTACTGATTCCGTCCGCAAAGAGGCGCGTCTAATGAAGGTAATGTACTGGTTGATTAGTTTGTTAGCACTGTTGCTAAGTAATGCGTGTTCGCGACCTGAGCCAGTAGCGGATCATCGAGCCACCGCATGGTCTAGCAACACCCTGCCAGAGATAGCGGCGGCATTGCGAGCAGGAGAGGTCACCTCAGAAGAACTGGTTCAGGGTTATCTTGACCGAATTGAGCGGATTGATCGGCATGGTCCGAACTTGCGAGCGGTATTAGCGCTCAATCACGATGCCTTGAATGAAAGTCGCGCCTTGGATCGGCTGCGGGCGCAAGACCAAATTCTGGGTCCGTTGCACGGTATACCGATACTGTTGAAAGACAATATCGCTAGTAAAGAACCGCTGCCGACAACTGCCGGTTCATACGCCCTTAAAGACAACGTGACAAATCGTGATGCGCCATTGGTTGCCGGTCTCCGCGAGCAAGGCGCGATCATCCTTGGCAAAACCAATCTAAGTGAGTGGGCGAACTTTCGTTCTCAGGCGTCCATGAGTGGATGGTCCGGCCTGGGTGGTCAAGTGAAAAACCCACACATGCTGGATCGAAACCCGTGCGGATCAAGCTCTGGATCGGGAGTCGCGGTCGCAGCGTCCTTGGCCGCAGCCGCTATCGGTACTGAAACCAACGGCTCGGTCATCTGTCCAGCAACGGTCAACGGCATTGTTGGTTTCAAACCAACTGTAGGAGTGGTTTCTCAACAATTCATCGTGCCGATTTCGCCGACGCAGGATACGGCCGGTCCAATGACCAAAACGGTAACGGGTGCTGCGATGCTTTTGGATGCGATGGACACCCTCGAGTTTGACTACCTGGCGCGCCTAGACGCTGAGTTCCTGCAAGGTAAACGGGTTGGTGTTGCGCGTTTCGCCGTCGGTACGGACACTTCGATACAACCGATATTTGATGCGGCGCTGCGGGTACTTGAATCGGTTGGGGCTGAGTTGGTCGAAATTGATTCTGGCTATGAAATGCCTGCAGATTTCAATGCGCTCACTTTCGACGTCCTGCTGTATGAATTTAAGCACTCAATTAACCAATACCTGACGCAGACACCACCCGAAGTCGTCAGTCGCTCATTGGCGGACCTTATTCAGTTTAATCTAATCCATCCGCGGGAACTTGCATTGTTTGACCAGAGTATTTTTGAGGCGGCGCAATTGAAAGGTCCCCTGAGTGACGAGGTCTATCAGAAGGCGCGCGCAGCCACGTTTTTGGCCACGCGTGATAAGGGCATCGATCGTTACCTTGAAGAATATGGTGTCGATCTATTGGTAGCACCCTCTGGGGTGCCAGCACCACGCAGAGATCCAATCAATGGTGATGTTTGGCCACCATTTGTTGGTATTGGTTGGATGGCAGCAGTGGCGGGGTACCCACATGCGACCGTGCCAATGGGGACCGTGGGGAAATTGCCCATCGGATTGTCGTTCATTGGCACGGCTGGTGATGATGCCGGAGTATTAGCCAGTGCCTTTGCCTACGAGCAAGCGAGTCTGCAGAGAGTTGAACCCGCGTTCTTAGTCAACGCAGAGACGCTTGCGGGCATTGGCGATGCGCTAGAAGCGCCCTAAGCCAGCGGTATTTGGGTAATGCCGGGGTGGCTATCTGCCCAGCTTTTTGCGTTTGTTCTCGACTAAGCCAACCACTCCAGTAAACAGCGATTCGGCGCTGGATAGCTTTAAAATTAGAGTGTTACGAAGCTCTTCTTAGCAGCTACAACGCTGGTAACCGGAAGCTTTGAGTTCGCCCAGATTGCTAATTGAAGGCTTCGTGCCCTGATCTGAAGCGTGCGATACGATATGACTCCCAGATGACAGAGTCACTCGAGTCTACGATGGAACGGTCGTTACAAGCCACCTCGCTGATGCCAAGGGTGGCTCTAGTTACGGGTGCTTTTCTTTTCCGGTACTAAGTGCCAATCGAGCGCGTACCGGCCTATAACGATGGTGAGTTCAATATTTCGGAGTTCGGCGAGGAGTCGCTCTTGCCAGAGATCAGCACACTGAGCGCGGGGTGCAAGATCTCCGCTTGGATCGTTAAAAGGAATTCCTGATTTGTGTACGGCGGTGCCTGGAGCTTGACCAACGACTAGAATCTGCGCTGACGGGTGGGGCTTGAAAAACCGGTCTGGGCCCATGTGGCAAGTGGACGTTACAGACTTTACCCGCTGTGATTTCCTGGAATAGTTGAATAAAATCGGGTGAGCTCGGGCTACCCATAAAAGCGGTACACGGGACCTTGTCGCCGCGACGAGAGGCCGCACTGTTTTAGCTAAGGTCGTGTAGCCACGCGGCTTGTCTCGGGGCTTTCTTCGTCGTGGACCATTCTTCGAGCATTTCTTCAGCGATCGCTTTCAGTCTCTCCAGTTGTTCCGGCGTTGCCTTGTCGACGGCAAATTCCAAACGATGACCGTTTGGGTCAAAAAAATAGATAGAGTCGAATATCCCGTGGTTCACAGGTCCGAGTACCTCGACCCCCGCTGCCTCGAGTCGCGCCTGCATTAGCGTTTGATCTGCGAGCGAATCGAGCTTGAACGCCATATGTTGTACCCACTCCGGGGTGTTTTGATCGCGCCCCATTTGCGGTGAGTTGGGTAGCTCAAAAAAAGCAATAACGTTGCCTCCCCCGGCGTCCAAGAACACATGCATGTACGGGTCTGGTTCGCCGGTTGACGGTACTTCATTCTCTGCAAACGCAACGGTGAATGCCATGCCTAAAAGATCGCGATAGAACTCGACGGTTTCTTTGGCATCGATGCAGCGATAGGCGGCGTGATGAATTCCTTGGCTAAGGGCTTCGTTTTGCATTCTGAGACCTCAATTGTCCACCGATTGGAACGTTGTGCGGCCGTGCTTTAGCGCTTTAGTGACAAATTTCCGTAGCGCGGGGGTAAGCGTTTCCGGGGGCTCGTTGGACCGGACCGGTTTGCCAATGCGAATATGGTATTTTTGGTTGGTCTTATTCAACAGCTCTCGAAACAGCGTCATATCTTTCAATTCGGTGTTCAAAAACCATAGGAGATAGTACAGAGCGCTGTTATGACCGGTCACGTGCATTGGGACGATCGGACATTTGTACTTTTGTGCGAGACCCACTCCGGAGGCAAGCCACGGCCGCTCGATTAGGCCGATTGGTGTCGGGCGCGCGAGGCGACCGGATGCAAAGATGACCACTAGACGTTCATCTCTGAAGGCCTGAACCATGTTGCGAACTGTTTCTTTGGTCTTTGCGTGACTACGCCGCTGTTCCATCCATTCAACGGGAATCAGAATCTCGTTCATTCGCTCGTGACAACGCACGGCGTCTCGATTTGCAAAGAACGCCACATCCGGGCGAACCTCCTTCAGCGCATCAAAGACCGCAATACCATCGGCGATACCTGCCGGATGATTGGGCATGACTACAGCCCGGCCGGTTTTAGGGATATTGCTCCCTCCGTCAACGGCCACCCTCATGTTGAGGCTTTGGCTAATGTGCTCGAATACATCAAAGCCGCTGAGGTGTTGTATAAAATCGATCAGAGACACCGCTTCGTTGTAGCCTAAAATCGGATAGAGGTTGCGCTGTACCCACTGCCAGATTCGGGGGTGATTACGAAGTCGTTCCGCGCGTTCTTCGATAAGGGTGTCGACTATATGCACTGAGAGTTAGCTCGCATGCTCTCTGATAAAAGCAATCCATGCTGCGTTGAACGCCTCAGCGTCTTCCATATTGACTGCATGACCAGCATCCATTTCGATCACTTTGAGATTGGCCATATTGGCAAGCGCCCAGTCTTTTGCAGCGCTAAATCGTTTTTCGTGACGACCAAATGCAAGAAGTGCTGGACGGGGGTTTGTTGACGCTATGTCACGAGTTGAGACATCGACGTTGGTGCGTAACAAGGTATTGGCGACAGCGTCCGGTGATAACTTCTTACTGTCTTGCAGCAATGCATCGTAGACTGTTTGTGGCAGTCGTCGAGCATGGCGAGGATGCACTGCGATCCGCTCTATGGCACTTAGACCGCCAGCGCGAATACTTTTGGCGCTTGCTTCTGCGCTTGCCTGCCACTCCTGTACGAGGGTGTCGTTTGCGAACGCTGAGTTTGAGTTGGTTAGGCCGTGCGCAAGAACCCGTTCAGGGTATTGATGGGTGTACCGTATGGTGATCCCGGCGCCCAAGGAGTAACCACAAAGGAACCACTGATTGGCACCCAATTTCTCCCGTATGTGTTCCAACTGGTCCACATAAGCTTGGGGTCTGTAGAGGTCCAAATCAGAAGGCGCGGGAGAGTCGCCATGCCCCCACATATCGATAGTGACTGGCGTACAAACCTCGCTAAGTGCCTCAAGATTTAGCAACCATTGACGCCCGGATGAAAGGAAGCCGTGGAGCAGCCCCAGATAGGGTCCTTGGCCGGGGTGAACAACGTAGTTAAGGTCGGGTTCTGTGCACACTTTTTCTTGTCTGAGGGCGTAAAATAAGCATCCTATCACGAGCGCTCCTCGGTGCTAATGACGGTGCTAATGACGGTGCTCACAACGGTGCGAGTAAACGGTGCTAGTATGTGACCGGGTAAAGTGAGGCAAAGGAAAAAGGAGAGCATCATGGCTTACGACTTGGTCATCAAAAATGGCACCGTGATCGACGGATCCGGTGGCGCGCGTTATCGCGGCGATGTGGCGGTGCAAGGCGGTAAAATCGCTAAAATAGGGCGCGTCAACGAGAAAGGTAAGCGGACAATCGATGCAGAAGGGCATATCGTTTCCCCGGGCTTTGTGGACGGTCATACCCACATGGATGCACAGATATTTTGGGATCCAATTGGCTCGTCTTCGTGTTATCACGGGGTGACCAGCGTAGTGATGGGGAACTGTGGATTCACTCTCGCCCCTTGTAAACAGGAAGACGCTGACCTGGTCTTTCGTAACCTAGAGCGCGCGGAAGACCTCTCTCGAGACGCGATGTTGGAGGGCATTGATTGGAGTTGGGAGAGCTTCCCTGAGTTCCTTGATACCATTGACGCGTTACCGAAAGGGATCAACTACGCCGGCTACATTGGCCACTCGCCGCTAAGAACCTACACCATGGGTGAGCGCGCATTTGAAGATGCGGCAAGCGACGATGAGATCAAGCAAATGCAACATTTGGTCAAAGAGGCCATGGCAGCAGGCGCGATTGGTTTTTCGACTTCCCGGACCTTCAATCATACGACGGCAGATGACCGACCAGTCGCAAGCAGATTGGCTCATTGGGATGAAGTAAGAGCCATCGTGAACGCTGTTGGCGAAACCGGCAAAGGTGTGTTTGAGATCGCGGGCGAGGCGCCAGGCCGTGACCCAGAGAGAATTCGTGAATACCACGAGCGTTTGCGAGATCTGGCGGTCGAGTCGGGGGTGACCCAGACTTGGGGTATGTTCAGTGTCAAAGCGGCACCTGATCTGTGGCGCCCCTACTTTGATTTGTTGGACGAAACCGCAGCCGCTGGTGGCCGCATGTTCGCTCAAGTACATAGCCGCGGCCTGAATAACATCCTCTCATTTGAAAGCAATCTACCCTATGACAAGTGGGAAATGTGGCGCGATATACGAGTGCTACCGTTAGCTGAGCAAGCCGCTAAGTTGCGCGACCCGGAAATTCGCAGAAAGCTGGTTGAGATAGCGAATCAGAAGTACAACGGGCCTCGCATTGTTGGCGCTGAGTTGCGCCCACCAAACTGGGATCTTGTCTACCCAATGGATGACATGGTTTACGACAAGCCGTCGATGGCCGAAATTGCAGCGCAGAGAGCTATGAACCCTGTTGATCTGATGATCGATATGGCGCTCGAAAAAGATCTCAAGATGTATTTCCGTACGCCGATAGCCAACGAAAATCAGGACCATGTGCTTGAGATGATGAAGCACCCGCGTTCAGTTGTGACATTTTCGGATTCCGGTGCGCACGTCTCGCAGATTATGGATAGTTCTTTGCAAACGCACCTCCTGAGCTACTGGGTGCGTGAAAAAGAGGCGCTAACTCTGGAGGAAGCTGTCCGACAGATTACCTACAACACAGCGACGCTATGGGGCTTGCACGATCGCGGTTTACTTAGGGAAGGCATGGCAGCTGACCTTGTTGTTTTCGATGCCGACCAAGTGGGTGCCCGGTTACCGGAAGTTGTCCACGACCTACCTTCAGGTGCGACGCGGTTAAAACAGACCGCGGATGGGATTTTGAATACGGTTGTGAACGGCGAGATTTTGCTCTCGAATAATGACCACAGCGGCGCGACGCCAGGGCGGTTGCTCCGCTCGTAATCGCCAACCAAATTTAAGGGTAATGGGTGGCAAGTAGGGCGGTCGCGATACGCGTGCGCCCTGAAGTGCCGGGCTGCTCGTGCGCTCAGGTTGGTTAGAAGGCTCAGGGTGGTTAGAAGGCTGACTCTGTGTCGCAGCAGTAAAGCCTTTACAACTTGCGAAGGTCGCAAGTTGACTGGCTGGCGCACCCGGCAGGACTCGAACCTGCAACCCTCTGGTTCGAAGCCAGATATTCTATCCAGTTGAACTACGGGTGCGTGACCAGTGCCGACAAACGTATCGTCTGGGGGAGGGCATCGTACATGAATTTTCGTGGGTTTCCAGAGGTCGATTGCGATCGTCTTGCGTGCTTTGCGCCTTTCTTTTGCGGTTTCTATGTCAGTTGGCGCTAACGGGTTATGATCGCGGGTCAAATAGAAAAGCAAAGAGGGGACTCATGATCGATTTCACCATCCCGGAAGACGCGAAAGCGGTCCGCAATAAAGTGCGCGAGTTTGTTCGCAGCGAATGTCATCCTGCAGAAGAAGTGTGCACCGCCGAGAACTTCGATGAAGTGCTTGCGGGTTTGCGAGCCAAGGCACGTGCAGAGGGTTTATGGTGTCCCTTTGTGCCAGTAGAACATGGTGGCATGGGACTGGGACCACTTGCCAATGCACTGGTACAGATGGAGTTGGGCGAGAGTTTTCTCGGCGCGTTGTCAATGAACACACAAGGCCCTGATGATGCAACTATGCTGACGTTGTTGGAGCACGGTACGGATGACCAGAGAGAGCAGTATCTCAAACCGCTGCTGAATGGCGAAAAGCGAATTTGTTATTCCATGACGGAAAAGGCTGCCGGAGCTGATGCAACCGGTATGCAGACCACAGCCGTTTTAGAAGGTGACGAGTGGGTTCTGAATGGGGAAAAATGGTTTAGCTCATCCGCAAGTGTTGCTGACATTGCGGTTGTTATGGCCAAAACCGATCCTGATGCGCCACGTCATGAGCAGTACAGCACGTTCATAGTCGAATTGCCGAATCCTGGGTATGAAATTGTGCGCAACATTGAAACAATGCAGCCGCACACAGATTTGGGCTTGAAGCTTGGTGGTTCTCACTCGGAAATTAACATCGAGAATCTTCGGGTTCCGCGCGATGCCATCTTAGGTGGACGTGGCCAAGGTTTTAATATGGGCCAACACCGGCTCGCCTACGGACGATTGCGTCACGGTATGCATAACGTCTCGATGGCGCAGCGTGCTTTGGATTTGGCCGCTGAGCAGGTCGTTAACCGGACCACCTTTGGTAAGAGATTAGCAGACCGACAAGGGGTACGTTGGATGCTTGCCGACTGTGCTGCAGAAATCTATAAAGCTCGACTGATGTTGTTGCACATCGCCTACAAAGCTGAACATGGCATGGATTTGCGCCAAGAAAATGGTATCGCGAAAGTTTTCTTGGCCAATATGGTCCATCAGGTGGTAGATACCGCGTTACAGCTGCATGGTGCGCTCGGTTACAGCCATGACACCCCGTTGGCTCGTTGGTATACCGGTATTCGGTCGCAGCGATTGGTCGATGGTCCTGATGAAGTGCATCGCTGGCGCACGGGTGCCAGTGTCATTAAGGCATTTGAAGAGCACGGCACGACGGCGGGCGCCTGTGGTGGCGAACTTTTCGATTAAGAGACCTTGATCTGAGCCCCATATCGGCGTGAAATGGGGCTCAATTGTTTTGTTGTGATTGAGTTATTCTGCACACTGGACTATGAGCGTTTAAAACTGATAATGACACTAGGGGCTTTCTCCAAACCGAAGTCTTGTTAGAGAAAAATGGGAGCGAAGGGCTGATGAAAGAATCAAGTGCAGAGGGCCCGGTGGTCGAGGCAACGACAGCGGACATTCGGCGCCAGCTCGATGCGCTTGAGTACCACCAAAAAGGCCACGACTTTTACAAGACGCGCTACAACCGTGCCAAAGGGCAGCTCACACGTCTGCGGTTCCTAGCTCTAGTGCTCGCGGTGGCGGTGTTTTCACTGGTTTACGAAGTTGACTCGCTTCATGACGAAATTTCGATCTTGAGAGCCAACGTTAGCGGATTGGAAAGAGCGCTCTTCGATTAGGCTTTGATAGCCCGTTCTATCGTTTGCCAATGCAGACTCTCGGTTGGCACACCCAGCAAGTGGTGCACACGACTGATGACCATACAGCGGCCGATACCATCTGGCGCGTGGTGACAAAGACCTGCTGAAATCTAGCTTTCTCATTCACCAAACCGGCGCTGACCCGCAGAATCACTCGAAAGTCTATAAAGTCACAAGATTGAAAGTTGTGTCCAAGTCTAATGTGGCCACGGCTCTTAGCGCTTTGCATGCTGAATCGCTGGCGCTAGGAATTTATTGGCTAACACCGCGACTCGACTGGCAGGCTGATTACGATGTATCACGAGGCGTTAGTACCTTGGCGATCCCTTCGATGACCTATGTTCGCCCACGGCTGGCGAACGTTGTCGGTGCATTTTTTTGGATCGAAAAGTGCAAATTTGCGGTATAGAAGAGGTGT
>JAQWQN010000154.1 GCA_029244465.1 Pseudomonadales bacterium | reverse complement strand
GCTATTTTATCTGCAGTTAGCGCTGCAGTTGCGGTTGGCGACCAAGCGCCTAACTTTGCCCTCGCAGGATCTGATGGTCAAACCCACACATTGGTCGACCTGAGAGGGCGATATGTGGTGGTTGCGTTTTTTCCAAAAGCCTATACAAAAGGCTGAACCATCGAATGCAAGTCGCTGCGTGACAGTGACAAAGAGATTAAAAACTTCGACGTCAGCTTTTTTATGGCCAGTACTGATTCGATTGCAGATAACACCGGATTTGCTCAAAAAAACGGCGCGACATTCCCGATCCTAGCGGATCCGGACAAGACGACGTCAGAAGCATATGGTGTGCTTGCTCGACTAGGCTACGCGAAGCGTTGGACGTTCTACATTGACCCGGAAGGGACCATCACCAAGATCGATAAAGGCGTCAACCCAATGACTGCCGGTGCCGATCTCGTGACCAACCTTATTGCCTTAGGTGCCCCGCGTAGTGGTAGCTAGTGGCTAAGGCCTACTAGCCATTATTTGGAAGGCATTCTCGGTTTTGTACCGACGATGCCTTCAGCTTCTAGCTCGGCGATTTTTTTCTCGCTTAACTGCAAAATACCGTTCAACACGTCGTGGTTGTGCTCGCCCAAGGTCGGCGCGGGGGTGTCGATTTGAAGCGGTGCTGTACCGGCGCGATATGGCGCGGAGGGATTGGGTTGTTTGCCCACGAAGGCTCGTTCGCGCCACTGCCAGAACTGTCTCGCTGTCAGCTGTTCATGATTTAACAGCTGTGATGTTTTGTAAGTCGCTGCAGCAGGAATGCTCAGCTCCTGCAGTTCGCGCATGAGGGCGCCAGACTCCTGCGGCCTGGTCCAAGCAGCCAAGGCTTCGTCAAGCTCGTCGGTGTGTGCCAACCGATCATTTAAGTCACCAAACGTTAATCCGGATTTCTGTTTAAGCGCTGACCATTGCGCTTCCGTAAACACCTGAATCACGATCCAGTCGTCGTCGCCTTGGCAGGGATACACGCCGTGCGGGGCAATTCCGCCGTGTCGGTTACCATTTCTCTCTGGTGGGTGACCTTGGGCTGATTGGGCCAAAATGCCATGAATACCCAGCGGGAAAAGCCCCTCGACCTGAGAGAGATCGACGAATTGACCCTCGCCCGTCCGCGCTTGATGTCGTAGCGCGACCAGTAACGCGGCGCCACCGGTTATACCGCCCATAGCGTCGCCATAAGCAACGTGATGCATAGTCGGTAAATCGTTCTCCGTCCCGTTGAGATGAGGTAGGCCGGAGGATTGCTCAACTGTTGATCCATAGGCCCGAAATTCAGCCCAAGGACCGTCCGCACCGAAGGCGGGCATGGACAAAAGAATGATCTTGGGATTGACGGCCTTAAATACTTCGTAGCTTAGCCCCAGTTTCGGTAATACCGCGCCAGAGTAGTTTTCGACCACCACGTTGGCCTCTTTGACAAGGTCTAGAAGGAGCGCTCGCCCGTGCGGATTTTCTAAGTCTAAGGTGAGATTTTTTTTATTGCGGTTGACCATATTGAAGGCGACGGATTTTTCTGCGCCATCGTCTTCAATCCACTCAGGTGTCGCCTCCCAACTGCGCCACCAGTCAAACCGCTCGCAACTCTCCACTTTGATCACTTGCGCTCCCATGTCCGCCAAATGCCGTGCTGCCAAAGGCCCAGCCCAACCCATGCTGAGGTCGATGACACGGATCCCTTGCAGAGCACGATTATCCATCGATATAGGCTTCGGTGTGCTTGCCAAGCGTCGCTACCGGACCACCGAAGGTTGGGGGCGTCGCGTGGAGGCGAAAAGGCGTCGAAGGCACTGTGAGTTTTGTATGGCCTAGGTCGGCGTTGCAGAACGCGTCGCGTTTAACAAACTGGTCCACCATAAATAGTTCTTCCATGGTTGGTACCCGTGCAAGTGGAATTCTGGCCTTCTGACCGCGGTAAAAAAGGTCTTCCGCGCTGTGCTTGAGAAGTTGCTCGGTGAATCGTGGTTCAATGATATCGAGGGCTTCCAAACGTCCGGCCGAGCTTTGAAATAAGGGGATATCTGCTAGCTCCTGGAGATCTAATAAATCGCAAAAGGCGTGCCATTGTGAGGGCGTTAGCACCGTGACGCCAAGCCAGCCGTCTTTGCAGGGAAACACGCCGAGAGGGTAGGTCGGGGGGAAGCGATTGACCCCTAATCGGGAGGCCTCGATGCCGGTGTTGTGAGCCGAGATCGCGCCGACATCCGTGAAGCACATGACGGATTCTAAAATACTGGTCTCGAGCTGCACTGCCCCCTCTGCGTTGCCGAGTTCGCGGCTGAGGATATGTCCCATAGCACCGATGAACGCGGTGGCTCCAGCAACCATTTGCGCTTGGTATCCGGTCGGGATATACGGCGCCGCATTCGGTTCACCGATCATTCGCAGCATACCGTTCATGGCGTACATCTGTGCGTCCGTGCCGGTAAAGTCAGCCATAGGTCCTGTTGTGCCATACCAGCTGATCGTCATGCGACTCAAGCTGGCTGGTGGATCGATGATTGGGTTGGTGTCGTCTAAGACGAGATCAGCTTGCTGCAAAAGAGTGCTGAGTTGTGCCGGCGTTAATTTGTCGAGAACGACGCTCTGTTTGTTCGTGCTCAAATAGGCATGTAAAGCGCTGTTTTCTCCATCACCGCCGGTTTGCGTGAACGGCGGTTCTGCGCGGGTCTTAAAGCCCCGACTGGGTTCGAGATTGATCACTGTTGCGCCATAGTCAGCGAAGAGTTTGGCGCAATAGCTCGTGCTGATGCTCCCGGAAACATCGATTACAGTAATTCCTGCTAGTGCCGTCATTGCGTATCGATTGCCTTAAAAAGGTGCAGTCGCGCCGTCAGGTAGATCGACATCGAAGCCATTCAGCGTCATCGAAACGAGTCCATAGAAACCACAGAGGCCAATCAGTTCAGCGACACCTGTTTCACCAAATTGCGCCTGCGCAGCACTGAAGGTCGCATCGGTTAGCGTGCGCGAGTGATGGATCTCAGTCGCGAGTGCGTATGCCGCTTGGTCTCCAGCCTCTTCGAGCCGTGGCGTATCACCAACCTTGATGGCTTGGATAATGTCTTCCGGAACCCCTGCATCGCGAGCCATTGGTTCGTGTGCCCACCACTCAAACTGAGCCTGCCAAAATTGCCCGGTAACGAGAATAGCAAGTTCTATATAACGTCGATCAACAGAGGTGCGAAAGCGAAAGAACCCGCCTAAGCCAACTAATCGCTGTCCCATTTCTGGGTTTCGAATCCAGACGTCGAAGGGACCACCGATGTGACCGTCGACAGGCTTCACTGGGCGATCGGAGACAACTTTGTCGAACGCCTCTTGTTGCTCGGCTGTTAGCTGTTCGTAGGTTTTACGTTCTAGTCTAGACATACTTTTTCCTATGTTTTGTGCGGAGAAAAGACGGGGAGCACGCCGCCGTCAGGAAAGGTCTCGAAGCTCGCTGTGACCGCGTCGCCCACCTTGACGTCCTCGGGTGCGATGTCGATGAGATTAGTCATCAGCCGGATGCCTTCGGGTATATCAACTTGGGCGAGTATTAGCGGTAGGCGATCCGTGTGGCGTGGGTGGTAGGCGCGCTGTAAACGGCCATGACTGTATATCGTTCCTTTGCCACTGGCGGTTGCCCAGTCGATGTCATTGGAACCACAGTTCGTGCAAACGGACATCGGCGGAAATCCCCACCTCTCGCAAGCAGCGCAGCGTTGTAGTCGTAATTTGCCTTCGCGCGCGCCTTTGAAAAACTCAGCGGTTTGTGGCGAGGGTTCAGGAATCCAGGTTGGGTCGCTCATCGTTATTCCTCAAGCTGCGTGTGGGGAGAGCAGAAGTGTGGCGTGATAGTTCAGCACACCACCATTGCCTGTGGTCAATATCAAGTCGTTAGGTGCCTGGCGCCCACCGCCGTGCCCCCGTCCTTGGATAACTGCCTCAGTGATTGGTGTCATTCCCCACATATAAAATGAAGACAGTTCGCCGCCACCGGTGTTGGTCGGTAGAGTACCGCCTGGACCCAATTTACCATCTTCGACAAATGGTCCCCCTTCGCCTTTGGCGCAGAAACCGTAGTCTTCCAACGTGACAAGGACCGTGTAGGTGTAGCAGTCATAAATTTGGCATTGGGTGACGTCATCGATGCTTGCCCCGGCCATTGCAAGCGCCCTGGGTCCGGCTTTGGCGCCAGGTCCATAGAGAAGTGGGTCGTGCCCAGCACGGCCCGTATCGTGGTTGTGTTGTTGCGCCCAACCACGAATGTAGACTGGTGGTTGCTTAAGATCTTTGGCGCGTTCTGCGCTGGTCACGATCACAGCAACACCGCCGTTGGAGACGAGACAGCAGTCGACAATATGGAAAGGTTCTACAACCCACGGTGAGGCGTGATAGTCCGCCATCGTCATTGGTTTGCGCATGGTTGCTTGCTCGTTAAAAGCAGCCCACTCTCGTTGGGACACAGCGATTTGCCCGAGCTGCGATTGCGTTGTCCCGAACGTGTCCATGTGGCGTTGTGCGCCCATAGCGTACATAGGGATTGCACCCGCGTAGCCGTAGATTGGGTAAAGGGCAGCCATCGCATCCGGTCGTTCGCGATTGGCGTAACTATCGCCAGTGCGCTTGCCCTCTTTTAGCGGGTTATCAGCGAAGACGCAGACGATGTAGTCGGCCATGCCGTTCTCTACAGCCATTGATGCGTACTGGATCATCTGCCCAGCACTTGAACCGTAGCCTTGCATATACGTGAGTACGTTGAGTTCCTGCAAACCGAGCTTCTGGTGTAAACCCAAGTTGATCCCACCGGTGGCGCCAGAGTTGATCAGTAGTCCATCGACTTGTGACTTGTCTAACCCTGCGTCTTTGAGCGCGAGATGAACTGCTTCTACCGCGAGATCACCGGCAGATTTATACACCCGCCCCATTTCCGTCATACCTAAGCCACAAATTGCCGCCTTCCCACTCATGGGATGTGCCATGTTCCCCCCTAATTATGCGCATTGAAATTGTCGCTTCGTAATCTTGCCAATATTTCCGGTAGGATAGAAGTGCGCGATTTAACTCAGGAGTGGTAATGGGACAGGTAAACAGCGTTTTGGGACCGCTCAGCGGGGCGGATCTTGGCTTCACGTTAATGCACGAGCACGTGATGGTGTGTGCTAGCGGTTTGATCGACAGCTATCCCGATTTGCTCGGTCCGAATCGGGAAGAGCGAGCCATCTCAACGCTAAAGCGCGCCAAAGCAGAGGGCATCGATACGATTGTCGATGCAACGACTTTTGATTTGGGGCGCAAAGCACAACTTTTGCACACGGTCGCTGAAGGCTCGGGAGTCAATATCATCAACGTCACTGGGTGGTGGCTTGATGTGCCACGCTTTCTGCACGGAGTCGGGCCGAACCAAATGGCACAAGAATTCATCAAGGATCTAACTGAAGGCTTTCGCGGCACCAACATCAAGGCTGGATTACTGAAGTGTGCTGCTGATTTTGAGGGTGTCACACCAATGCTAGAGGTGATGGCGAGGGCGGTTGCGCGTGCGCACAAGGAAACCGGGGTGCCGATCATGGTGCACTCCTACCCGACCGGTCATGTTGCACGTCAGCAGATAAAGATTTTCAAAGAAGAAGGCGTCGACCTGACTAAGGTCAAGATTGATCATTGCAATGATACGACTGACACGGAGTACTTGGAATGGATCTTAGATCAAGGTTGCTATTTGGGGTTGGACCGCTATCCGGGTCGTTTAGTGTCGCCGCATATGCGCACGTTGACGCTAAAACGATTGATCGACATGGGCTATGGCGATCGATTGTGCCCCGCGCATGACTGTATCTGCCTGCACATTCACAAAGAACAACCGGATGGATCGATCCCGGATGAGCATGAATTCCAGCGTCACAATCCTGAACAGTATTTGTATATTAATCGCTTCGTAATCCCTGAACTCAAGGAGATGGGCGCCACAGACGAACAGGTACAAACCCTTTTTGTGGACAACCCACGTCGATTTTTGTGCGGAGAATAGAATGACCGTAGAAGTTAATGGGATTGCTCACATCGCGTTGACCGTGTCCGATTGTGAGCGTTGCCTACCTTTTTGGGAACGTCTTTGCCATTTTTTGGAAATGAAGACGCTCATCCGAAATGACACGACGATATACTGTATTGGCAGTCGCACGGGGATTTTGGTCAGTGGCGCGCCGACGGACAAAGCCTCTCATCGGTTCGACCAAGATACGTCAGGTCTGCATCACTTTTGTTTTCGCGCAAGGTCGGAAGCCGATGTCGATGCGATCTATGAGCACGTTCTAAAAGAAGACCACGTCAACATCGTGCATGGCCCCGAAGACGGTAGTCGTTTCGCCGCTGGTTACTATTCGATCTTATTTGAGGACCCCGATGGCATTCGTGTGGAATTCAACTATGTACCAGGACAAGGGCACTTTGGCGCTGGTGGACGCCTCGGCACGGGTGGGCGTGGACCTGCCGATCAATACGGCGACTCGGGCTTAACGAATACGTAAATGATCAAAACGCCGTGGTTTTATGGCTATACGCTCATGGCGTACGCTTTTGTTGTGTGTTTTCTTATCGCGAGTTTTTTCCTGCATGCTCGCGGCGTGTTTTTTCCGCACTGGATGCAAGACTTCAACGTCAGCCGTGGAGATTTGTCGCTGGCCATAAGCGTGACACTGATTAGCGGCAGTATGACCGCTCCCTTCATGGGTTATCTGATTGATCACTTTAAGCTGCGCGTCATCATTGCATGTGCCGCGATCTGGATGGGCACGGGCTATCTGTTTATGCAGTTCGCTGATTCGTACTGGACGTTGTTGTTGCTCCTGATTCCCTTTCAAGGTATGGCCTGGACGGGTCTCGGTCCGCTTGTACAAACCAAGTTGATGGTCAATTGGTTTTCTGTCCATCGCGGCAAGGCGCTTG
>JAQWQN010000146.1 GCA_029244465.1 Pseudomonadales bacterium | reverse complement strand
GCCCGACCCTTAATGTCACAAATAAAGCCAACTCCGCAGCTGTCTTTTTCGTAGCTGGGGTCGTAAAGGCCGTGCTTTGCGGGCAAGGCGCCGATTAAACTCTGCGTCATGTCTCTACTCATATGTCTCAAATCGGGGAGTAAAAATCTGGACTTTGCGGCCGACGTAAATAGCCAATCGGTAGTCCCTGATCTCCCAATCGTTAGCGCGCAATTCATCATCGCACGCAACCGGTTCTTTTTCCCGGAGGCGACGAAACCCGTCTGCTCAAGTTAATGAGCCGACTCTGAGCCTGTGAATTACTGCCTGCGGATGTTTAAGTCTTTGTTATGATTATGTTTTTCGTACGCTTTACTTGCGTTAACCCTGCTCGTGGCCGCAGGCAAACGGCGTGCAAACAGTGCCAAGTGCGAAACATCTCAAAAATCGGCACTTTAATCAAGTTTGGCCCGGGTTTTGGCTTTTGGAATGCTGTCTCTAAGCTATTGATTTTGGGGAATTTAGGGAGCGATCCGGTACCAGCATGCATGGCTATGTGTGAAGCCAAGCTCATCGTACAGCGCGTGCGCTGGATTGTTGTCCTCTACGACTTGGAGATAACCACGGCTCGCGCCTTGGCCGTGCCCCCAATGGAGTAGGCTGGTGACCAAGCTTCGCCCTAGACCGCGACGTCTTTTTTCTGGATGCGTGTAGATGTCAAACAGTCCAACCAGTTCATGTTCGACGACACCGAGGCCACAAGCAACAGGTTCGTTACCCTCGGTCAAAACTGCGAACGCGCATTCGCTTGCAATGCCCTTGAGGATCAGGTTGTGCAAAGTCGCGGCAGGTTCGCCCAACCCAGTGAGGTAGCAATACGCTTTTAGCCATTGCTCCAATGTGAGCAAGGTCATCGAGAGGTTTTGGCTACTGGCGGACAGCGGACAGGTCAGGACATCGCATCGTTCGCGGATTTTGTAGCCTCGTTCGGCTAACAAGTGATCCAGGCGAACGGTGTTGCGGTCCCCAATCGAGGTGAGGCGAAAAGCAGTTTGTAACTGCTCGCGCGCGTACAAGTTCTCGCAGTAGCGAATCTTATCGAGGAGTATCTCGTTGCTCTCTGTCTTGAATGCTGGATAGACCGGTACGATGCTGTTTGATCGTTTGGTAAAGCCTTTGCTCCAACGAAGAACCCAGCCGTCGAACAGATTCTGCTGCATCGCGGGCCAGGCGTTCATTGAAGCTTCCTCGATGCGCTGCGCTGCGCCTGTGTCGACTGGGGTAGAGGTAAAAAAAGATATTGAAGAGGCGTCGCTCATATAGACATCATACTCAATCACTGGGATTGGTGGGGTAGTTTCACATACAATACGCGCCCGCAAATTTTCAATCGCAAGCACAATTCAACCGAGAAAGATTATGAAAGAACCTGTACGAGTCACCATTACCGGACCTGCTGGTCAAATTGGATATGCCCTCCTGTTCAGAGTGGCCTCTGGTGCGATGCTAGGAGCTGATCAGCCCGTCATTCTGCAATTGTTAGAAATCACTCCGGCGCTAGATGCACTCAAAGGTGTGGTGATGGAGCTTGATGACTGCGCTTTTCCTTTGTTATCTGGTGTCGTGCAGACAGATGACGCGAATGTGGCCTTCAAAGATACAGACTATGCGCTCTTGGTTGGTTCCCGCCCGCGGGGACCGGGTATGGAACGGAAAGACTTGCTTGAAGCAAATGCGGCGATTTTTTCAGCCCAAGGCAAAGCGTTGAATGACCATGCGTCACGCAACGTGAAAGTTCTCGTCGTGGGTAATCCAGCGAACACGAACTGTTTGATCGCGCAGCGCAACGCACCGAATCTCGATCCGCGTAATTTTACGGCGATGACTCGTCTGGACCACAACCGTGCCATGGCGCAGCTGGCCCAAAAAGCAGGTAAACACGTCAGTGACGTCGATGGTTTGTGCATTTGGGGTAACCACTCGGCGACCCAGTATCCCGATATACATAGAACCAGCGTTGCGGATGCCGATGCCATGGAATTGATTGATATGGATTGGTACGAGAACGACTTTATCCCAACAGTACAGCAGCGTGGGGCTGCGATTATTGATGCCAGAGGGGCTTCGAGTGCCGCTTCAGCCGCCAACGCAGCGATCGACCATATGCACGATTGGGTCTTGGGTGCAGACGGCATCGTGAGCATGGGTGTTTATTCTGATGGTAGTTACGAGATTCCAGAGGGCTTGATCTATTCCTACCCTGTGCGCTGTGCTGCGGGAGACTGGGCCATCGAGCAGGGCGTAGACGTGAACGATTTTAGTCGGGGCAAGATGGATGCGACGGCTAATGAGTTGGCCGAAGAGCGTGACGCGGTCGCACACCTATTGCCGTAACGTGTGGCTGACAAATCAAACGGTAGATAGCACTTGATTTTAAGGGTGACAAGATGACTGAGATACGTGAATTCAAAATTGCGGTTAGCCGCGCAGCGTTAGATGATCTGGAACAACGGTTAGCGCAAACGCGTTTTCCCGATGCGGAAACTCCGGATGACTGGAGTCAAGGGGTGCCGCTGGCTTATGCGCAGGAGCTCGTGCGTTATTGGCAGGAAAAATATGATTGGCGTGCCCGTGAGCAGTATTTTAATCGCCACCCGCAGTATAAGACGGAAATTTCTGGACTTGATATCCATTTCCTTCATGTTGTGAGTCCACACGAGCAGGCACGCCCACTGCTGATTACACATGGATGGCCTGGCTCTGTTGTTGAGTTTCACAAAGTCATTGATCCATTAGTCGACCCCGTTGCACACGGTGGCGACGCGGCGGATGCTTTTCACGTGATCTGCCCTTCATTACCTGGTTATGGCTTTTCCGATAAACCAAGTGAAACGGGTTGGGGGGTCGAGAAAATCGCCGCGGCTTGGAATGAGCTAATGCTCCGATTGGGCTACGATCAATACTTCGCTCAAGGTGGTGACTGGGGTTCGGCCGTGACGACTGCCATCGGTATACAGAACAAGGGTGCTTGTGTGGGCATCCATGTCAACATGCCTAACGCACGTGCGACAAAAGAAGCGTTAGATAACCCTAGCGAAGCCGATAAGCGTGCTCTTGCTGGAGCGGCTTATTACCAAGAATGGGGAGCTGGCTATTCGAAACAGCAAAGTACTCGTCCACAAACCTTGGGATACGCGCTGGTAGATTCTCCAGTAGGTCAAGCAATGTGGATCATAGAAAAGTTTTATGAGTGGACAGACTGTGATGGTGATCCTGAGCGTGTGCTGAGCAAAGAAGAGCTTCTCGATAACGTGATGTTCTATTGGTTACAAGGGAACGGTGCGTCCTCAGGGCGCTTGTACTGGGAGAGTTTCAATCAAGCCTTTGGTGGTGATGGACCCAATACTGTGCCCGTACCGACAGGGTGCAGCATTTTCCCAAAGGAAATCGTGCCGACACCGCGAAGTTGGGCTGAGAAGCGCTATACCAATATTATTTACTGGAACGAGCTCGACAAAGGCGGACACTTTGCTGCCTTTGAACAGCCGCAGCTCTTCGTTGAAGAGCTGCGGCGCTGTTTTAAGTTGATGCGCTAGCCGAGGCCGTGGCGCAGCAGCTGTCCAGGTGTTGCGCCGGTGCATTCCCCGTCCGAGAACGTGATCTCACCATTAACGATTATTGCTTTATAACCCACAGCACGCTGGACACGACGCCATTCACCTGCCGGTAGATCGTGCTCGATGTTACCGATCCAAGGTGGATCGATAGCCAGTTCGCCTAGGTCGTAGACAACGACATCAGCGGCTGCGCCCTCAGCTAAGGTGCCGCGATCCATAAAGCCGGCTGCCTGCGCGGGCAGATTCGATAGACGGTAGTGCGCTTCTTCAAGGCTGACCACCTGTTCGTCGCGGACCAGCCAGGTCAGGAAATCGGTGGTATAGGAGCCGCCGGTAAAGAATTTGGTGTGGGCACCGCCATCTGAAACACCTGGAATTGCGAAGGGAGAGTCATTCATCATCTCGGCCATGAATTCGGCATTAGAACCTTTGTCTGGTCCGAGAAATTCGACGTTGAGATCACCCGCTAGAGACAGATCGAGAATGACCTCAATGTGATGCTTGCCTTCTTCTAATGCGATGTCTCCGACCGAGCGTCCAACATAATGTTCAAGTTCATCGTGTCCTGCGACATCCTGAACGATCAGGTGACTCGGGTTGCCGCCAACGCCGGCTTGAATCACTTGCAAACGTCGATCAGCAGCCTCTGCTTCTTCAATCAGCCGTTGGCGGAGTTCCGGGTCCTGTATCTTTTCTATCTTTTCCGCCTTCGTGCCTGTCGTGACTGCGCGCCAAGCGGGTGAGGCATCGTAGAGATTCCAGTGTTCAAGGGTGAACGCGAATCCAGATCGTCCTGTGCCGCATTGCGCATAAATTGGTAGACCGCGCGCTCTGCAATCTTCTACCCATCTTAGTGGGCGTCGATGAACTTCAGGGTCTCTCCGTGCTGGGGCAATGACATTGTGAAGGATTGGTCGTTGTGCCGTAGCGGCTAGTTTTTCAAGGAACGCGAGGTCTTTTTTGATAGGACCTTCGGCCTGGGTGATTTGGATGAAACCCTCGCCGCGTTCGCGCAGGACTTCTGCTAGCGCGAGAATGTCCTCATCTACCATAGTGTCGGTGACCATGGGGGAGCCATCGTAGTCTGCTTGTACTGAATTCGGTCCCAGACGTTGGATGGAAAACCCACAGAGTCCTGCATCCATTCCTTGGTGCAGTAGGCGCTTCATTTCCTCGCGTTCGGCCGCCGTCGCAGGGCGAGTCTTGGCAGCTTCCAGACCCATGACGTAAGTCATGAGGGATGCCGTTGGCATGTACTGGATAACGTTGACACCTTTGTCAGTGCGTTCTAGTGAATCAAGGTATTCTGGGATGCTCTCCCAATCCCAAGCCATTCCTTCTTTCATCGATTCGTACGGTATTGCTTCGGTACGGGTCATCATGAGCATCGATCGATCGCGAAAGTCTGGCTTCACAGGCGCAAAACCAAAACCACAGTTACCGAGAACGACGGAAGTTACGCCATGCCACCCGGAAATCGTACACCAGGGGTCCCATCGAATCTGGGCGTCATAGTGCGTGTGTAGGTCAACGAACCCGGGGGCAATGATTAAACCGGATGCGTCAATAGTCCGGTCTGCGCTAGCGTCAGGGTCTGCGCCAATTTTGGCAATCTTGCCATCGTTGATCCAAACGTCGGCTTGATAACGTGGCGCGCGTGTCCCATCGACAACCGTTCCACCGCGAAGATGTATATCGTAGTTCTGCATGTTCCCCCCTAGAATGACAGTTGCACAGATACTAACGCCGATCCTATGGTGTGTATTAGAACAAAATCCTATGAAGGGGAACCGTGTTAGATATTGTTGCCAGCTTCAGATTCGCCACCGTCATCCAGCGGCTTGTCGAATCGATTGATAACCTGGAGCGCGGGAGCGTAGAAGCAGTTTTGACGGTTAAGTGCAGGATCACGCAGGCTTGAGTCTGAGTGCACAACTTCGACCCAAGTCGGGCTGTTGCACTGAAAAAATCATGGACAGTCGCCGTAAGCGAAAATAGTGATGGCAAAAACAAGCACAGTGACCGGAAAATGGACGCGTCGCTGTACCGTAGGTGACGTGTGGTTCGCTTTGTAGTGGAGATTAATTTCGCGTTAGTCTTAACGCCCTTAGAACACTATCAATCGGGAGGAAGGAAAATGATGCAAACAGGAGCATTTACGGGTTTCGAAGTCGAATTGCGAGAACCAGGTATTGCGTGGATAGAGTTCAATACACCAGAACGCTTAAACGGGCTCACTCAGGCGATAAAAAGAGACCTTGTCGAGACCATTACCCAGGCACAGATGGACAACAAAGTGCGTGTGTTGGTGTTCACTGGCCAAGGGCGTGCATTTTGTGCCGGTGATGATATATCGGGGCAAGGTAAAGCCATCGGGGGTGAACCCTTGGTACCACCCATACCACCTGGTCATGATTCCGACATAGGCACTTATGAGGGGTTGCGCGTTCTCTCCCAAACGCTGAATACTGCGATCCGCAGCTGCGACAAAATATCGATCGCAGCGCTCAACGGGGTTGCAATCCAGACGGGGATGTCGATGGCTTTGTCGTGTGACTTCCGCATCGCCGCAGAAAGTGCGCGCCTTGGCAGCGCGACGCTTCGCTTTGGGTTGTTACCGGATGAAGGTGGTCAGTATTTGTTGGTACAAATGATAGGGGTACCTAAAACGCTTGATTTCCTGATTAACAAAAAAATCGCAAGCGCGGAAGAGTGTTTGGATCTTGGCTTGGTACACGAAGTAGTGCCGAACGATGATTTGCAGATAAGAGCAATGGCGTTCGCGACGGAGATTGCGAACGGACCCCAAGTGGCGACACGACTGCTTAAGCGATCGATCTACAATGCGTACGATTTGAGTTGGGAGCAATCGTTGGATGAAATCGCTGCTAAGACCGCTGTCTCAGATCATCACGCGGACGCTCGGGAAGGTGGGCTTGCCTTCCGCGAGAAGCGCAACCCCGACTTTAACGCATGGTTGGGTGGTAATTCTTAGGTAATGATTCCAGCAGCATAGGCCTGAGCAATATCTTCATCCGGAAGGTTCATGACCTCGCTGAGAACCTCGAAGCTATGCTGTCCGAGACAGGGGGCTGGTCCTTGTGGGCTGTTGTCATAGCTTGAGATACGATATTGATGACCGGCGTATGGGATGTTGCCCATCTCTTGGTGATCAAAGTAGCGGTAAAACTCACGATGCTGATACTGAGGGTCTTGCAGGAGATCGCTGCTGCGTTGGACTTTGCCAGCGGGCACGCCTGCTGCCTGCAGGAGATTCATGACGTCGGTGGCGTCTTTATCGTGGGTCCAGGCCTGGATGCTTTCATCGAGCCGCTCATGTGCTTGCAGCCGACCGGCGTTGCTCGCTAAGCCTGGATCTTCTGCCCAGTCTGTTCGACCCAGAGTCCGGCAAAGTGCCTGCCACTGATCGTCCGTATCGACTGCGATTGCACACCAATTGTCGTCCCCGGAACACGGATAGCAGCTTTGTGGCGCTGCATAAGCGGAACGATTACCCGCTCGGTTGGCAAGATGGCCATTTGTCTGTAAATCGAGAAGTTCTGGTGCCAGGAAGTGTAGAGCGGTTTCGATTTGAGCCACATCGATAAAACAACCTTCACCGGTACGACGGCGATGATCGAGCGCGGCGGAGAGTAAAGCCGAGATAAAGCGCGGCGCGATGGTGTCTGTGTAGGCGATCCAGGGACCGATCGGGCTGCGGTCTGGCCAGCCAGTCATTTCGTAGAAACCAGCTATGGCGGCGGCGTGATAACCAAATCCAGCCATCTCGGCCGCTGGTCCTGTCTGACCCATGAGGCAGGTGCTGATCATAATGAGCTTCGGGTTGAGCTTGCGTACTTCTTCATAGCCGAGACCCATACGCAGTATGGCACCAGGCGCGAAGCTTTCGATCATAACGTCTGATTCGCTGATCAATTGTTTGGCGATCTCAATAGCTTCTGGTTGCTTGAGATCCAATGCAAGGCTTTGCTTTGAGGTGTTGAAGTCGCCAAAAAACTGGGAACGATTCCAACCTTCGACGTTGTCTTTATACGGTCCATTGGCACGCAGGACATCTGGCCGGAGCTCACTTTCGACTCGGACCACAGAAGCGCCATGATCAGCCAAAAATTTTGAAGAAATAGGACCCACACCGACCCAGGCAAAGTCGGTAACTTTTAAACCCGCGAATGGCAAGACGTCTTCGTCTCCAACCGGCTCCTTGCTTTTAGCCGGTTTGGTGAGTTCGCTTCGAATTTCGTCGTTGTGCTGCCCCAGAGTCGGTGCACTGTGACGAATGGATAAATTATAGGCGCTCGGCTTGGCCCATAAGCCGGGTGTGTTGATGACTTTGTCTGTCCCCTGGTTGTCGGTAACAGTCAGGTCGTGCCAGTAATCTCTGGTCTGAATGTGATCAAGTGATAAGAGCTCATCCAACGTATTGATTGGCGCTAACGTCACGCCATTGCTCAAGCCAAATTCGAAAAGCTCTTGTTTGGTGTGCAGACACAGGAAGGCAGCGAGCAGTTCTTGGGCCTGATAAAGATTGATTGGTTTGTTGTCGAGCTCGCGAATATTGAGATCGTAGTTCTGCCAATCGACTTCTCGGTAAGCTGCATCCGCCACACCGTCTGCAATCATCCACTCGAGGCAGCCTGCGAGGACGGCACTCGTGGGTAGAGCGACTATCCAGCCATCAGACGTGGGATAAACCAGCTCCATTTTGAGTTGGCCGTTATTGATGGTGGAACCACCTCGTTCGAAATCAAAACCTTGGATTGCGTGTGCGTCCATGGCATTCAACATCGTCCAGGTCATTACACTTTGAGCGGACAAATCAACAAACTGCGCACCGCCGGTGCGGCGCGTTCGCGTCAAAGCAACGAGAGCACCAGAGGCGGCCTCGATGCCGGCATGGCGCCACACTTGAGGCACGCTAATGCGCACTGGTGCGCGGTCGATTGGTCCCTGCAAAGCCACAGGGCCACCCATCGCTGCGATAACTAGATCGTTACCATGAAAAGCTGCGTGTGGGCCGGTACTGCCAAACGGACTGAGACGGACGTGGACGATGTTTGGGTTCAAGGCGCATGCTTTGTTAAAATCGATAGCCAATTCGTCGAGGATGCCGCGAGGTGCTGATTCGAAGAGGATGTCGGCGCGACGGATGAGTTCCTCAAGCGTTGCGCGATCGTCATCATCAGCTGGATTTATGACGATGCTACGTTTGTTTCGGTTGTAGGCGACGAATTGTAGACTACTGAGGTCGCCTGTTGCTCGTGAGCCAGGTTGTTCTTTCGCGCCTTGAAATGGTGCTGCACGCCGTGATGACGCACCCCCTGGAAGTTCGACCTTGATGACCTCGGCTCCGAGATCGCCGAGAATCATAGGCCCTATTTCACCACGCTCATCGGTGAAATCTAAAACGGTGTACGGCTCTAGCACCTGCCCTCCCTTAAGTTCATTTGCCAAGCTTTGAATTGAGGCTAAATCTGAACAAACTTTGACGGCGGTGTCTAGAACAGGTTGATCTCTACACTTGCGTATCGGTAGGCGAAATGTTTGTGCGGCAACCTGTGACGTTTCGTTTTGCCGGCATGTGTTGGAGTAGGCAATCGCATTGAGCGGTAGCGCTCGCCGGTCCACTAACTGATCGCGGTGCTCGCAAATCTCAGATGCTGTACTTCGGCCTGATTTCGGCCCCTTCTTTCTGCCGGTCGACGGTATGCGTGCGTATTCTCACGATCAATTTCTCAGTTTAGCGGTCTGATCGTAGAAGGGGCCTGTGGGGTGTTAGATTGGTCCGCTGGAGACCTGCGCAACGGGCATTGAGCGCGAGTATTGGCCAATAATTGTTCACGCTTTGGTGTCATCCGGGGTGGTGGGGCGTGGGGGGGTTGTTGGTCGAGTTGTACCAAACCACCGTCTTTTTTCGCCCCTCTGGCATACGATATGCTGGCCTTGGTTGAAAACAGCTTGATCTGCAGAAAAATCGGGCAAGAAAGAGACCGGTTTGTATACTGTGTGCCACAATATCAGGAGAAGCTAATGTCCACATCACTCTATGACGCGAGTGTCGGTACGTTCATTCAGATCGTAGGCGCGGTCGATAATTTTATGGCAAAAGGTGCTGATCACTGCGAAGAAAATGGCATCGATCTTGGCGAAATTGTGGGTACCTCTTTGCGTGAAGATATGCTGCCCTTTCACTTCCAGATAGTGTGCGTGGCCGCCCACTCAACCAACGCGGTTAAAGCCGTTATGTCCGGTGAGGCTGGGCCACCAACTGGATTTGATGACACTGATTACGCCGGTTTGCAAGGATATGTCGCGAATGCGTTAGATGAGCTGCAGGCAGTGGATGCCGCCGCGCTCAATGATCGGGCGGGTCAGCCGGTGGTGTTTAAAATGGGCAGCAACGAACTGCCGTTCACAGCTGAAAACTACATGCTTTCGTTTTCGCTACCGAATTTCTATTTCCATGCGACAACCGCGTACGACATTCTGCGAATGAAAGGCGTGCCGCTTGGGAAAATGGACTTTTTGGGCCAACTGCGAATGGGCTAATTTTTCAGTTGCGGATCACCGCTGCAGGCCGTACGGCCACACTGAGTCGCCCTACAGCCTTTATAGCGGCCCGGCGCCTCAGGCAACGATCGAGACGCAGGCGAGCCGGATCGCCTCTAACGGCCATTAAATTCCGGGGTGCGTTTTTCTGCGAAGGCGCGACCACCCTCAGCGCCATCTTCGCTGTTGCGAACCTTTAGCAATTGTTCGCGTGATAAAGCGCCAGCCTCGGCTGGGCTCTTAGCTAGAGTGGCCAACGAGAATTTCTTCACGGTCTCCAGGACGAGAGGGGCGGATTCAGCGAGGACTTTAGCCCACGCTTGGGCTTCTTTGAGCTCGGTTCCAGTTGCGACAATCTTGTTTACCATACCTGCCTGCAGCGCTCGTTCGGCAGGAAAGTCTTCACCCAAGGTCATAAATTCCATTGCCAGTTTGTGCGGGATACGTGCCACGGCACTTGCTATCAAGCCGCCGGTAAAACCAAGTTGGGCCTCGGGGTATTTGAATATCGTGTTCTCTGAAGCGACCACCAGATCGCACATCTGGACGATGCAATAAGCCCCACCAATGCACCATCCGTGGACGGCCGCAATAACCATCTTCGAAGTGGTTACACCAACACTGGGCACGCCTTGCCACATCTCTTTGGGTGGTGCTTTCACGTCCGCGCCAACACTAAAGGCCCTATCGCCAGCCGCGTGAATAATGCCGACGCGGTCGTCGCTGTCTTCAAGCTGTTGCCAGGCTGCTTGCAGGCCAACGATGACCTCTTCGTTCAGTGCGTTCATGCGCTCTGCGCGGTTGATCGTAATCGTCGCGATGCGATCTTCTGAGGTATAGGTGACGAGGTCAGACATGCATGCTTCCGATAATTAAGTGAATGAAGATAAATTGAATAGGCAGAAAAAGAAAATTGCCAGAGGCCGACTCGAGGCTAGCCTCCCATGATACCCCGCCAAGTTTCGATGTCGTCCATACGCAAATAGGGGTTCATCTCTTTTGTTTCTCCCAGAGTCGCATTCGGGACGTGGCCATAGTTGTGGCCCGGCAACAGCAGAGTGTCGTCGGGTAAATCGGCAAGCTTTCGCATCGAGGCGAACATGTCATCAGAGTTGCTGCCGGGTAGATCCACGCGCCCGCAGCCATTGATGAACAGGGTATCGCCGGACACGAGCGTGTTCTTTATTCGAAAACACTGGCTGCCAGGGGTATGTCCAGGTGTGTGTAGAAATTCAACTTCGATAGGCCCGAGTTTAAGCGTATCGCCCGATTCGACCTTCACCAGGTCACTGTCAGATATCTCTGTGACCTTCTTGATGCCATCCGCCTCGTGTTTGTTGGCGTAAACCTTCACAGGCTTTAAATTCATGAGTTCAGCAATACCCTCGACGCTGTGACCACCCATCGAGCCCCCTACGTGATCTGGGTGATAGTGGGTGGCAAAAACGGCAGTTAAGTCATATTCGCGTTCGGCAAGATGATCGAGGATACCGTTGATATCCCAGGCTGGATCGACGATGGCAACTTCTCGTGTTTCGCGGCTGCCGACTATGTAGGTGTAGTTTTGCATGGGCCCAATTTCGATTTGCTCGATGATCAATTCGGATTCGGCGCTCAAGCCGCTAGCTTCTGCCACTGCTTTCTCCCTGGCTGTGCCCTTTAGGTCTTCTACATTAGCTCAATTAGGGTGATTTCGCACTTGGAACCGAGGCGCATGACGGGCCCCCAAGTCCCTGTCCCTGGGGACACGTACAATGTCATGTCACCAATTTTGTAGTCACGATAGAGACGTGGGAAAACCCGTTTAACCAGCAAGTTAAATGGTATGAGCTGACCGCGGTGGGTATGTCCGGTGAGCATTAAATCGACACCCC
>JAQWQN010000142.1 GCA_029244465.1 Pseudomonadales bacterium | reverse complement strand
AGGTGGCAATGCGGCAATCATGTGCTATGTCCACGCCGCCGTTGGCGATCTTGAGCGCTCTGCTAAGTCTGCTCGCCGAGATCTGTTTAATTACTCCATGGCCGATGGGTATGCAAACATGTTTCGCGCTGCCGGGTTTGGCGATGAGGTCGATAATTTGCGCGCGCGGCAGGCTGAGAAAGACCGTGACGGGGCATTGGCTGCAATTTCAGAAGCCATGATCCAAGCTATTAACTTCATTGGCCCAAGCACGGCGGTCACACAATTCGTCCAGTCTTACATCGACGCCGGGGTTGAGTATCCGATTTTGATGCCGATGCCCTGGGGTGAGGATCGCCTCCAAGTGACGACGGACGTCATGACTGCTGCCGCCGGTGTCCTGTAGCAATTTAGGACTCGGCATCGTCGCCTTACTCAGCGTCATGCTGGGTGGGTGCGGAGAGCAAGATCTGCGCATTCACGAAGCACAGGTGCGTGCACCGGTCCCGGGGGTGGATAGGACGGTCGGATACCTAGTTCTGGAAAATCGCTCCGACCATCATATGACATTGATCGGCGCTACCGCTCGTGGCGTTCGCGCGATCGAAATGCACACGACCAGAGTGTCAGAAAAAACAGGCATGATGCAGATGCGACCCCTCGAGACGGTTTCGATTGCACCGGGTGCAAGCGTTCGCTTTCAAGCCGGGGGCAGGCATCTCATGTTGCTCGGCGTTAGTGAGCTCAACGAGACATTAGCCATCGACCTGCAATTTGCAGACGGCAGCAGTCAGCACGTCAATTTCACCGTACTGGCTTTAGTGCCCTGAAAACAGATCAGTTTGTTCGCTCAGGTAAACGCTAGGAACGCCAAGGCCCCAGCGATAAGCCCAGGGGTTTGTTTAAGACCAAACGTTTCCAATTGATGGTTTAGTTCTTTGCCTGGATCTTGTGATTCGCGGACTCTCAGCACGATAGGCACCTCAAACAAACTGACATTTACTGCGCGGGCGATAGCGACGGCAACCAATGCGGCCGCAGCGACACTTGCTATAGGTATCAGCGCTACGATGAGCAAAACCAATAACCAGTTAGCGAGTATTCCACCTAGGCTCAGCCCGATGAATTGTGAGACTGAGTTTTGTTCCATGTCAAAATTGAACATGAAGTAAAAGCGGACCGGATTTTTCGACACGGGTGCAATTGAGCCGGTGAGCTTTGCTCCTGTAAAGTGTCCCCACTCGTGAAATATCCCTGACAGAGCAGACGCGACAACAACCGCATTGCCAATCGCGACCGCATGCGCAAGCATCAAGCCGGACGACACAGCCCACGCGTTGGCAGCGCCATATAGACCGAGCCCAGCCAGCACGGCGGCGCCGTGCCAACTACCAATTCTTTTCATTCGGGATAGATCTTTCTGCGACACCGCAAAACGACCTTGGGGTGTATCTACATCTATTTCTGCCTCTATGTCTTCCGCAGCGCCAGTATTGGGCTCCGCTGATAATTCTTCTGGATTGAGAGTCTGGTCTGACATTCGATGCCCTCCTATTGATTCTATTTAGTGTGCTTGTCCTAGTGCTTAAGACCCGGACAGCCTGAGTCGCTATAGTGCCGCATCGACAAGCAAGTCTGCCGTATAGTGCGCTGCGCGCGCCGAAAACGCCATATATCCTAATGATGGATTCTGGCACCCAGCTGATGTCATGAAGGAACCGTCCGTCACGAACAGGTTCGGCACATCATGCGCTGGGCACCAGCCGTTCAATACCGATGACTAGGGGGCATGACCCATTCGAGCGCTACCCATCTCGTGTATTCAATTGCCCGGCAGGCAACGGTCCGCTTGCTTGCCTTGATGTCGATGTCACTCAAGCGATAGCTTTGTCTGCCCCACGTAACTGATCGGCCACCAAGGTGGTAACCACGTAGCCAACAGCGCGGCGTGGCTCAGGGGTTGCGCATCTGGGTCGAACGCAGCAACGTCTAACTGTTGAAGTCGTGCAATGGCATCTGTTGCTACCGCCACGGCAAAAGGTTTGCCCTGCGCAAGTTCTTCCATGACGGCATGAAGGCCTGGCCGATGTCCTTCTTGAGTGGCAGCCGATGCCCATTCAGTCATTAGGTTATCCATAAAACCAGGCACTCCTGCATCAACCGCTCCAGGTGTATCCGGTTGAGGGCAAAACCAAGTCCGCAAGTCGGTTAACCGCACTAAACTCGGCTTCCGGATAGAAGACAGGGATGGACCTGGAGGTTGTGGGAAGCAGCTAAACGTCCGCACAAGCCGAAAGGCCTATGCTTGTACCCACGGCGGCTAAAATGCTCTGCAGCAGTTTGCGACGATTGAGTTCGTAGTGCTTGGGTTTCATCCAGGAATAATAGCAAGCTCAACACACCTAGGCTTGAGCAGATTCCATCGAGCGCGTAAGGTTTCTTGAAATCCCCAAGAGAGGTATCAGCATGTCTGAAGAAAACACATCGACAGCAGAAGCATCGCACCAAACGGTGCAGGTCTATCTGGTTGCCGCGGGTGATTACCACGACATCGATTTTGCCCGTTTAGAGCTTCTCAAACTACTCGCGGAAAATGATCGTGTGCGGGTCACCGTCGCGGCTGACTATCACGACATTGACGCCATCCAGGCCGCGGACTTTCTCATTACCTACACCTGTAATTTGATACCGAGCGAGGCACAACAAGTCGCGTTGCGAGAGTTTGTTGCTAGCGGCAAGCGGTGGTTTGCACTGCATGGCACGAACGCCATATTAAAGTTCTTGGATTCCGGGCAGGTCGATGCGCCAGAAACCGCCCCGATCATGATGGAAACACTGGGCACGCAGTTTTTGGGTCATCCGCCTATCCAGCCTTTTACTGTAGAGGTTTCGGATCCTGATCATGAATTGGTCAAAGGTATCGAGCCATTTGAAACGGACGATGAAATCTATTTGTGTCGTATACATGGTGATCTACACCATTTGTTGCATTCCCGATTTGCCGGAAAAGCGACTGGATTCGTGCATGAAGATTGGGACGAAGATGTTCCGCACCCGGTTTACTACATCAATAAGGTAGGTGACGGTGAGGTGCTCTATCTCAACTTGGGTCACTGTCGAAGTCACTATGACATGCAGCCCTTGGTCGCGTTCTACCCTCAGATCGAGCGGTGTGCATGGGATAAGCCCGAATTCTATGAACTACTTCGGCGCGGCATCACTTACTGCAGCAATAGATCCGCTTAGATGGGAACTACGGTATCCGTTGTGAGGGTTTTGCTTACTGCTCTGTTGCTGCTGTTGGGAACGCCTATGTTGGCCGCAACGATCATTCATGCGGGTGAAATGCTTGATGTGAACTCCGGGAAGGTCTTGAGCGAACAAACGATTATCATTGAGGGTAGCCAGATCACGACCGTCGCAGAGGGCTATCATGCCGGCAACCTTGAGGATGCGATCGTCGACCTCAGGAATGCCTTTGTGATGCCCGGTCTACTTGATATGCATGTTCATATCATCACAGAAACCGCCCCAGAAGCTCGTCTCCGACGATTTACTGACGACCCTGGCGATTACGCATATCGCTCAATACCTCATGCAAGTCGTACTCTCATGGCCGGGTTTACGACCGTTCGGGATCTTGGGTCTAGTTACGGTTTGGCCCAATCTATGCGGGATGCGATCGCGGCAGGGAGGCTTATAGGTCCTCGTATCTATGCGGCTGGCAAAAGTCTTGCCACGTCCGGCGGGCACGCTGACCCAACCAATGGCGTAAATGCCGAACGGCGGGGTGACCCTGGGCCAACCGAGGGTGTGATTAATAGTGCCGAAGACGGCCGCAAGGCCGTTCGAACGCGTTATAAGGAAGGGTCCGATCTCATTAAGATCACCGCAACCGGAGGGGTGTTGAGCCAAGCCAAGAGTGCTGAGAACCCTCAATTCACGATCCCGGAAATTGAGGCGATCGTGGCAACCGCAAAAGACTACGGCTTTAAGGTCGCGGCTCACGCGCATGGCGCTGAGGGGATGCGCCGGGCAGTCGTTGCCGGCGTGGATTCGATCGAACACGGCACCCTCATGAACGAAGAAGTGATGCGCTTGATGAAGAAGAAGGGCACCTGGCTTGTACCAACGATTTCCGCTGGCATGTATGTCGCCGACAAAGCAAAGGTTGAGGGGTTTTTCTCTGAACTCGTGCGTCCCAAAGCGGCAGCTATTGGTCCCATGAGTAAGGCAACCTTCGCGAAAGCCTATGAGTCAGGTGTAAAGATTGCCTTTGGCACTGATACCGGGGTACCGCCGCACGGCGAGAACTGGCGCGAGTTTGTTTATATGGTTGACGCTGGTATGCCAGCGGTGGAATCCTTGGTCGCTGCGACTAAAAGTGCGGCCCTGCTGCTCGGCGCTTACGATCAATTGGGATCTATTGAAGCTGGAAAGTTTGCGGATATCGTCGCCTTTCCAAGAAGCCCTTTGTTGGATATCGCGGTTATGGGCGAAGTGTTGTTCGTCATGAAAGAAGGTGATATCTACAAGCTGAACGGTAGGCCTTTAATGCATTGATTGGCGATAGCAGCTGACAAGCGAGTCCCGATACCGTTCTAAGCCGCAGTTGGCTTGGTGTTGCGAGATAGCACGCGGGCAGTCAACGTTGCCGGGACGGAGGTTAGTGGTTGTTGTCTCATTATCCGTTTTAGGGTGAACGATAGGGGATTACGCCTACGCGAGGTAAACCTTTGCCCGCGGGGATCCTGCGGCACGAAGCAGATCAACCGAACAGCCCTGCGCTTGAATAAAGCATCCTCAGTGAGACAAGAACGAGAAAGGCGCCAAAAACTTTTTTTAGCAAATCTGCGGGGACACGATGAGCGATTCGGACACCCGCTGGTGCAGCGATAATTGCCCCAACGGTTATCGCGAGCCAACTCTGCAAATCGATCAACCCCAGCATCCATGTTGAGCTGGCCGCCGGACTACCTAGCGCATAGCCGACTGCGCCGGCCAAGGCGATGGGAACGCCCATCGCGGAAGATGTCGCGGTAGCGTTGTGCACTGGGGTGTTAAAGTAGAGCAGCGTCGGGACAATCACGTTGCCACCGGCAATGCCCGCAGTGCCAGAGACGAAACCACCAATAAGGCCAGTGGCGCCCGATCCTACCGGTCCGGGAAACTGGCGGGTAGGGTTTGGCTTCCAGCTACGCAGCATAACGATCGCAACCAGCAGCAAGAATGCACCGATTAGTAAGCGTAACAATCCGGGATCAAAAAGAGGCGTTGCAAGACCCGCGCATAGGCTACCAAGCACGAAAAAAGGGACAAGCCGTCGCACCACGTCCATCTTAACCTTTTTTGCACGATATTGAGTATAAGCTGCTGAAAATGAGGTAAATATTATGCAGGACATCGAGGTTGCGACTGCGATGACAGTCACATCAGCAGCAGCTTTCATGCCGGAAAGCTCATAGGCAAATATCAACGCAGGGACAATCACGACCCCACCACCGATGCCGAGCATGCCGCCCAGCAGACCACTGCAAAGTCCGACCCCGATCAACGCTAACGTTTCCATGTGCTGCCTCGATGGGCTTCCACGCGAAGCGTTTTGAATGCAATACGATTCAAAGCTCAGCCAAGCGCGCGGCAATCGCGGAGGTCGAATGCGTCAGTAGCCGACGACGGGCAAAGTTGTCTCGTGCGTTTTCATCTGGCACCCGCGACCGTTCCCAGGAACTCAAACCGTCATACCAGGTAACAAGCTGCATTGGTATGAGGCCGTTTCTTACCACGTTGGGGTGAAAAAGACCTTGTGGTCCTGCCGTAAATTCGCCATCGGTTTCGAAGGTGGTCCAAGCGTTCTGGGAGAGTTCAACGAACTCCTCGACATGCTCCGCCAGCACATTGAACGTGCGCAGGACATAGAGCCCGTCAGCGCTCAACGGCGCAAACTCGATGGGACGTGCAGTCGCTGCCATAGCAAACTGCTCGACTAAGTTCTCACTCGGAATTATCGCACCGAGTTTCTCCCTTGTGATCACAATGCGTTCGTTGTTCGCCATCCCAAACAGCGCCGAAAAGGTACCCCAGATAGCTTTTCGGGGTATCTGCTCAAGGTAGGTGGCTTCGCCACCGGGATTAAGTGTTGGTGGGAGGATGATTCGATTGTATTCGTACATATGTGCTCAAGTAGTTAACGCTGAAGGTGATCGCAGAATCGAGCTTTCCAACTGAACCGGCAACTGAGTTGCCCCTAATTCTAACGATTTCTCTTCCAAAAATTCATATTCTATAGGCCATACTTTGCTGTTTATCGAGTTTTCTCTTAATTCTCACGGCAATAGGCTCTCAATGTAGCCAACTGACGCGCGCTTATTGGGTGACCATGAGCCGAGACAAAACGCGAACTAGCTCTTACAATTCAGCTCAGCATGAGCAGGAGGCATACATGGAACTGATTGCGGGTACAAGCCGGGGGGTGTATCGAGTCAAGGACGGCGAACGCTTGCTTGATTGCGCTAGCGTTAAGGAAGTTGTTGAAATTTCAGGGCAGTTGTTGGTCGGCTGCTCGGCTGGGCTTTATCGCTCGTTAGACGGGGGGGAGCACTGGGAACTGATCGGGTTCGAGGAATCGGAAGTTTGGCAAATCCGTGCATCACAGCACCGTATCTGGATCAGCACGCAACCCGCGGGTCTGTATTACTCAGATGATGATGGCGCTACCTGGAACGATGTCGTGGCATTCAACGAAGCGCCAGAAAGAGACAGTTGGTGTATTCCGGTAGATCCGATTCTCCCAGGGCGCGCTCGAGCGCTGGTCATCAACCGAGTTAATCCTGACCAGTTGTTGGTCGGGGTTGAGGTCGGTGGGATCATGCGATCCGAGGATGGTGGCGCCTCCTGGGCGATGGTTCTTCCGGGCGACAATCCGGATTTACATATGATTTTCCAGCATCCGAGTGAACCCAATGTGGTATTTGCATCGACTGGCTATGGCCGCCTTGATGGCGTAGCGGATATGGTTGAAGGCAACGCTGGTGTATTGCGATCAGACGATTTTGGCGCCACGTGGCAGTACACATGGCAAGGCATCACACCCCGCTATTCGCGACCCATGTGTATTGATCGCGATGGCTTAACCGTCGCCAGCGCGCCAACTGCATTTTCACACTACAAAGAAGAGGGCGGAGCGCGGGCCATGCTGTTTCGCTCTGACGACCAAGGCCAGAGTTGGCGATCTCTTGGCGATAAGACGCATTCACCATCGGCAGCAAATTTCCATGGTCTGATTGCGGACCCGGAACACTCCGGGGCGGTCTATGTGGGAACAGATACTGGCGAAGTTTGGCACGTCAGTGGCGATGCAACGTGGCGTTTGTGTGGTCGTGATATGCCTGCTGTAATCTCGCTGCTCGCAGCCTAACCTTCGTCTCAAACGGGAGATAATGACAACAATGATTAGTGGTAACAAAGTCGATATCAAGCCTGCTGCCCATCGGCAAACACGGTATGAGGCGTCGCCAAAACTGGACCCGCCTGAAGTGTTGCCTATGCCTTTACCTACGCGTGATCTCCAGCAAGCAAAAAGTGATCTGTCCGTGTACGGGCTTTGTCTCTTGGAGAGTACGCTTGCGGAAGAAGACTTGGAGAACTTACGCACATCGTTGGCAGCGCAAGCCAGTGCAGAGCGTGCGCTGGGAGAACAGGCACCGCCCGGCGCAGATAGCCCGCAACAACTGCTGTCCAACATGGTTAACAAGGGTGCGCACTTCCTTGACCTGGTTTTGCGGGACGAAGTCGATGAGCTTTGTGGCTTTCTTTTGGGA
>JAQWQN010000095.1 GCA_029244465.1 Pseudomonadales bacterium | reverse complement strand
TGGCTATTGTTGATATCGATACCGGCAAAAGTTGGGAGTTGGCTGATGATGATCAATATGGCTGCGGCATTTACGAAACCTGTTATGACCGGATGGCTCAGTAAGTTAACTATGCCGCCCATGCGCGAAAGTCGCAGTAGCCACAAAAACAGTCCAGATTGCAGGCAAATGATTGTCGTGATTCCTAGGTAGGCATCGCTGTACTTAGGCGCATGCTCGGAGACCGTAGCCGCGACCATAAGTGCCGCCACTGCGACCGGTCCGACAACCAGTTGCTTAGAGCTACCAAAGATCGCGTACAGCAGCATTGGTACCAAGCAGGCGTACAATCCCGACTGTGGCGGCACGCCGGCCAGGTAGGCGTAAGCCACCGCTTGTGGGATTGTGACCATGCCGACCACGAGCCCAGCAATCAAATCATGCGCGAAGTCTTCTTGCTCGTACTTCTTCAATACGGGAATGAGGGGGACGTAACTTTGCCAGTCACGTAGATCCAACAAAAACCTTCGGCTTAGACGCACAGACTACATCGATTGCAATGGAGGCGAGAGTGTAACAATTATTGGGCTGTGACGGCGTGCAGCGAAGGTGGTTAGCGACCAAGTGTTGCGCGTAGAGCCAATAGAGGGGCAATTTACAAGGGCCAGTGCAGATCCATCAGCGATTACGGTCGATCCGGCGAGTAGGCTGATGATCAAGACGATGAGTGTAAGTTGGAAGTGTCCGCGGACCTGCATCATGCCGCAGAGCTCTTTAATCCACTAGGCGTGAGCGATAAATGGTCCTAAAGCCGTTTGGAGAAGGGTTGCATCGAAGGCGCGTCCGTTCAAAACTACTATCTTCAAGACGTTACTGATTCGGGGTAGAGATGGACACACGTGCGGCTGTGGCTTTGGCAGCGGGAGAACCGCTGAGTGTTGAGACGGTGCAACTGGCAGGACCCAAAGCGGGTGAGGTGCTGGTTGAGGTAATGGCAACGGGGATCTGCCATACCGATGCATTTACGTTATCAGGTGCTGACCCTGAGGGTTTATTTCCGTCCATCATGGGGCACGAGGGTGCTGGTGTTGTGCGTGAAGTTGGGGCGGGAGTCACTTCAGTTGCGGTAGGTGATCACGTGATCCCCCTTTACACGCCCGAATGTAGACAGTGTAAATTTTGCACGTCTGGCAAGACCAATTTATGCGGTGCGATTCGTGAGACCCAAGGTCAGGGACTGATGCCAGACGGGACTTCACGATTCTCTATGAATGGTGCCCCGCTCTTCCACTATATGGGAACGTCGACTTTCTCAAACTTTACTGTATTGCCGGACATCGCGGTCGCGAAGATCCGTCCAGATGCTCCGTTCGACAAAGTCTGCTACATCGGCTGTGGGGTTACGACAGGCTTGGGTGCGGTGATGAACACGGCGCAGGTAGAGCCTGGGTCGAATGTCGCCGTGTTTGGACTGGGCGGCATTGGTCTCAATGTCCTGCAAGGTGCGAGAATGGTGGGCGCTGACAAGATTATTGGTGTTGACTTAAATTCTGACAAAAAGGCGCTTGGGGAGAAGTTTGGTATGACTGACTTCATCAATCCCGGTGAGGTCGATGATGTTGTCGCAGCGATTGTCGATATGACCGATGGTGGTGTGGACTATTCGTTTGAATGTATCGGCAACACGGACGTGATGCGCCAGGCGTTGGAGTGCTGTCACAAAGGCTGGGGGGAAAGCATAATTATTGGAGTTGCGGCATCTGGCACTGAGATTGCCACTCGGCCATTCCAATTGGTGACTGGCAGGGTATGGAAAGGGACAGCGTTTGGTGGCGCTAAGGGCCGAACTGATGTGCCTAAAATTGTCGATTGGTATATGGATGGCAAAATCAATATCGATGACTTGATCACACATACGTTCAGCTTGCATGACATCAACAAAGGCTTTGATGTCATGCACGAGGGCGAGAGTATTCGCTCGGTGGTTGTCTACTAAAACGGTAGCGGACAGGAAATATTTGAGAAAGGAGGGAGCTGTCATGAGAGCTGAGTGGTTGGCACGCGTTCAAGAGGACATTATCGAGCCGGATCTGCCGATTTGCGATCCACATCATCACCTGTGGGATAACGAGACCAATCCGTATCTTCTGCCTCAACTTTTGGGTGATATTAACAGCGGACACAATGTGACGAGTACGGTGTTCGTTGAGTGTTCAAGTATGTACCGAGTTGCTGGACCTGAATCGATGCGCCCAGTGGGCGAAACTGAATTTGTGAATGGGGTCGCGGCAATGACCGCCAGCGGCGACTATGGCGACTTTAGAGCCTGTGAAGGTATTGTCAGTTTTGCCGATTTCACGCTTGGTCCAGAGGTCGGCCCCGTACTTGATGAGCATATTCGATTATCAGACCGTTTCCGTGGCATTCGCCACGCAGCGGGCTGGGATGCCAGCGATCGGATTCGTAATTCGCATACGCATCCTCCGCAGAGCCTCTTTCTGCGCGAAGACTTCCAGGCGGGATTTCAGGAACTGGCTAATCGAGACCTCACTTTCGATGCGTGGTTATACCACCCGCAGATATCTGATGTGACGACGCTGGCCAAAATGTTTCCCGATACAACGATTATTTTTGATCATTTTGGTGGTCCGTTGGGGATCGGTCCCTACGCCAACCAGGGTGACCTGGTCTTTGAAGAGTGGGCTGCAAGCGTCGCAGAACTCGCTAAGTGCACTAACGTCTATCCGAAACTAGGCGGAATTGTCATGCCGCTGAACGGTTTTGGTTGGCACAAGCAAGAACGTCCAGCGACGTCCGATGAACTGGTTGCAGCAACCGGACGTTATCATTTGAAAACCATTGATCTCTTTGGCCCCGAACGGTGCATGTTTGAAAGCAATTTTCCGGTAGATCAGCAAAGCTGCTCATACCACGTGCTTTGGAATGCGTTTAAAAAATTGGCGGCTGAATTTTCTGCGGCAGACAAGCAGTGGCTGTTTCACGATACCGCTCGCCACGCTTATAAGTTGGCCGCCGCCTAGTCGTAGAACTCGGGAGATTTTCTGAGCGTATCCGCGAGCGCCTTGTTGTGTTCAATCCAGAGCGTGGCACCGGTGTCCTTTAAGAGATTCTCCACTTTGTCAATCGAGCGCATCGTTTGCGCTTGGTCGGTATTAAAAACGGGTGCACGACGCAATGCACGACTGGCCTCGAAGTGGTAAAGATCTCCGGAAAGCATGATTTTTCCGGTGTTGGTGAGATCAAGGAGAAGCGTTTGGTGACCTGGGGTGTGGCCAGGTGCAGATATAATTGTCACGCTACCATCGCCAAATATGTCGTGGTCACCATTTAAGAAGACCTTCGAGGAACTTGCGAGTTCGTCATACAGAGACGGTGTGAAAACGGGGTTGGTTTCAGGATGTAGGAACGCCGCGTCGTATTCGGCTTGTTGGATGAGTAAGGTTGCGCTACTGAAGAGGTTGGCAGCGCCAACATGGTCGTAATGAAAATGGGAATAGGACGCTAAGTCAATGTCGGTTGGACTGAGACCGAGATCGCCTAGTTGGTCAACGATAGAGCGTTTGTACTCGACTTCAACGCCAGGTTGTTCTTCGTGTTTCGGCTTGCCCGCCATTGCTATCGGTAGTCCACCATCCCAGAGTAGACGGCCTTTATCGTGTTCGATGAGATAGCAAGGCACGAACATTTCGCGGACATCGGTCTCGCTATTGTCGAGGCTAAACATGGCGATGTCGGAGAATTTGAAATAGCCGCAGTCGAAAATATAGAGTTTGACCTCAGCTTGTACAGAGACAGCTGCCGAGAGTAGAAGAAGTGCAGAAGTTAGGTGTTTCATGATCTTTCCGTATCGCGTTATACGAAGCCTAAGTGAAAACCAGATAAAGCACTAACTGTATGGACACTAGGACACTTGCCCAGATACGAATGTCTCGCCAGGCGGCGTGATCAGGTGCATCTTTATAGATCAGTCGTCTTGGGATGGCCCAGACGACGAGCGCGACGAATAAGAAACCGACAATACTCACATAATTGGCCCAGGCGGTCGGTAGGTCCATCAAACAAGCTCCTGTTGTTGCCGCCACCAAGGTACGTAGGTCAATTTGTCATAGTCAGGGTGTATTTCGGGTTGAGTGAACCCGCTGATTGTCCAAAGAGCGATGAGAGAGTAGATGAAGCTAGCGAAAGCGACATAGAGCATATTGACGCCAAGGGTGAGAACTATCGTGGCGAGCATGACTCCGGTTATGAGCGTCCAAAGTCCGGCGGTAGCGGTTGCTCTTCTAGTGAAAGCGCCTAGTAATAACAATGCCAACATAGGGCCTTGGAACAGAGACAGCATGGTTTGTACAAATTCGTAAATCCCACCCATTTTTGAGATGAGGGGCGCGGTTGCCATCGCCGCCAACAATAGGACAAGCGTTAAATACCTCCCCACAATTAGGTCCTTGCTCTTGTCCACATTTTTGAGCAGGACGTGGCGGATATCACGGGTGATCATTAGGGACGTTGAGTTTATTCCTGAGTCTATGGAGGACTGTAGTGCTGCGATGATCGCGATAAACATTAGGCCAGATATGCCTGGCGGTAGGACATTCTTGATGACCCAGGCCATCGCTTGGTCGGGAAACTCAATGTCTGCGTGCATCACGAGCGCCAGCATGCCAGGGAAAACAACAAGGAGCGGCACAAAGGTCTTGGCAAGTGCGGCAAACATCATGCCGGCGCTCGCGTCCCATTGTGTTTTGGCACCTAAACTTCGCTGTAGGATCGCTTGGCCCGCGCACCAGTAGGCAGGAGAGAGCACTACGCCGAGGCCAAGGATGACGCCTGGCCATGGAAAGCTCTCGTGGTCGGCGGGTAGGTAGGCTTGTAAATGGTTCGGGTTTTCGTGTGTGAGGGTGGCAGCGAAATTATCGAAACCGTCGGTTTCTGATATACCAAGCCAGACAATAACCAGGCCGCCGATAAACATAATTGATACTTGCAGCGAGTCTGTGAATGCGACCGCGGCAAGGCCGCCAGCGACGGAATAGGCACCAACCACGGTGCCGGTAACAAGAATTCCCACCCAGGTCGGCCAACCTAGATAAGTCTCTAGCGTGATGGCAATGGCCCAAAGCGCCACGGCGATTGCAAAGACCGCAACCACACAGGTGATTAAAGCTGCTGTGACCCGAACGGCCTGGTTATAGCGCAAACCAAGATACTCTGGGATTGAGTAGACGCCTGCTTTCCAATACAGCGGTATAAACACTAGCGCGGCCATGATCATTGCCGGAATAGCGCCGATCCATTCAAAGTTCGCTTGGGCAATGCCAACCAGATAGGCATTGCCTGAAGCGCCTATATAACTATCCGCTCCGATGTTCGTGCCGATAATCGAAAGTCCGATGATCCAAAAACCAAGGCTTCGGCCGGCCAAGAAAAAATCGTGCGCTGTTTTTACGCGCCCACTCATTCGGATGCCGACGAAAATGATAATGGCGAGATAACCGACAATTATGGCGAGGTCGAGAGGGTGCAAAGGCGCTCCGAACGAAACCGGCATTGTAGGGGTTGTGGTCACTTTTGAATACGTTCAAAAACGGGTGGTGTATGCTGACGGGTACGTAGCAAACAACTTCGGGGGAGGTTGCATGGCAACTGAAGCTCTATCCAAGAAAGTACTCTATGCCCATGGTTCATTGGGCTTGCCGCTAGCAGTGATAGGTTATCCACTCGCGATATGGATACCGGCGCACTATTCAGGCGGGCTGGGAATCAGTCTAGCGACAGTGGGCACAATTTTGATGTTAGCCCGTCTCTCTGATGTGATTACAGATCCGTTGATGGGTGAGCTGTCAGACCGCTGGCGAACACGCATTGGGCGTCGTCGTCCTTGGCTTCTGCTCGGTCCGCCGGTGATGATGGTTGGTGTCTACAACCTGTTCATACCGTCGGAAGGTGTGGGGATAGGCTACTTTTTGGTTTGGTTAACGGTCTTTTTCTTAGGTAGCACTATGATTGCGCTGCCCCATAGAGCTTGGGGGGCCGAGCTGTCACCTGATTATCATCAGCGCAGCCGCGTCACCGCCGCGCGTGAAATCTATGTGCTGATAGGTCTTTTAGTCGCAGCTGCCGTACCGATGGTCATCGAGATTTTAGCGGATGGTGGTAGCAGTGTCGGCCAGGTGTTTACGACATTGTGGGACGATGCGATTGGTGCATTTGCCGGTGACTTCCGGGAAAAAACCATAGTTGATCGTGCCACGTTGACCGGTCCGGTGCTGGCCGGGCTTGCTTGGGCAATCATCGTAGTTTTGCCGATCTGTGCAGCCATGGTATTGATTTTCGTCAAGGAACCGAAAGCGGTAGAAAACGAGACGCGACCGAAGATCAGTGATGGTCTCAAGCTGGTTATGAAAAATGGACCAATGCTGCGTGTGCTCGCGATCGTTCTCCTCGTTCATTTCGGTGAATCATTTCGCAATGCGGTGTCACTCTTTTTTATCCGCGATATTGTCGGTGTCCCGACCATCGGTGCAGCCTACTTTTTCTACTTCATTGCCGGGTTAGGTGCGATTCCTTTTTGGCTGTGGTTGGGGCGCAAGATCGGCAAACACCGAGCCTTCATGTGCACGCTGATCACTGTTGCGATGGTGAGCGCCGCTAATTTGCTTTTAGATTACGGCGATTATTCTGCATTCTTTCTCTTGTTTGTTGTTAAGGGTTTTTGTTTTGGTGGGTTGCAGTTCTTGCCCGTGGCGATGCTGGCCGACGTCGTCGATGTGGATTCCGCCCGCAGTGGTGGCGGTAGGGCCGGGGCATACTTCGCTTTCTTTGGGTTTTCGGAGAAGATCGCTATCGCCTTTGGCACGGGTGTTTCCCTGAATATCGTCGGGTTGTTGGGGTTTGATCCGAGCGGTGGCGTCGAGGCAAGTACCGAGATAGGGGTCACTGCACTTCGCTATGTTTATTGTCTAGGACCGGTACTTTTCTTTGGCTTAGCGCTCAAATTGATATGGAACTATCCATTAACGCCTGCTCGACACGCCCGATTGCGGCAACGATTGGAAAGAAGGGCGGCTCGACTCGCGTCGAAAGAGTCGGTTTGAAGGTGTAATCGCACCCTTCGAGATACGAGCGATCGCACCTTGCGAGGTAAGGGTGCGACTATACGTGTGATGGTCTGCTGGAATAATGAATGACGCGTGATTGGTGTCGATTGCCAGCCATTGGCGGCGTAGGAACGACGGATGGAGGCAAGTAGTGACAATAGGCGGAATCAAATATGACGATTAAGGTGATTGGCGCGGGCTTTGGTCGAACGGGCACGTTATCGATGAAGTTTGCTTTGGAAATGCTGGGGTTTGAAAAGTGCTATCACATGATGGAAGTTGGCCAGAATCCCGGCCATATGGAATGCTGGCTGGACCTTGCCGCGGGGAAGGATATCGACTGGGCAGCGCTGTTTGCTGGCTACCAGGCGTCTGTAGACTGGCCATCCGCAAATTTCTGGCGCGAGCAGTTGCTGCAATACCCGCAAGCGACCGTGCTGCTGACCCGACGCGACCCGGATCGTTGGTATGAGAGTGTGATCAACACGATCTGGAAAACGTCCAGTGGCAATAAATCTAATCCTGATGCAAAAGCGCAAGCGAGTTCGAAATTTGCCTTTGAGGTGATCTGGGATCGGGTTTTTGACGGCCGATTGGAAGATAAAGAGCACGTGATTGCATGTTATGAGGCGCACAATCAAGCCGTTATCGATGAGGTGCCGCCCAAACAGTTACTCGTTTACGAGCCTGGCCAAGGTTGGAATCCGCTGTGTGATTTTTTGGGTATTGCGATCCCGGACAAACCGTATCCGCATGTCAATTCGACTGCGGAGTTTACACAACGCTGGCAGAAGATCGCCGCAGAGGCAGAAGCTAGGCGTTAACCGAAGTGTGGCTCTGGCGAATGAGCCAGAGGCAAAAATAAGTCGCTACTAGTGCGCCTACTAATTGTGCAATAACAAAGCCAGGAACGCTTCCGGGCGCAATCCCGGAAAACGTGTTACTGAATTCACGAGCGAACGTTACCGCTGGATTAAAGTGCGCGCCGCTGATCGGTCCGAACATAAGAATCAAGACTACAAGAATTGCACCGGTCGCGATGGTATTGCCAAACAGTGCGCTTGCTGTATTCGTAGGCGACAGTGTGTCGCCCATAATACCTAGCCCACTGCTGTCGCGAGTAAGAGAGAAGTCCCGATAAACTCAGAAGCGAGTTTCTAACAAGATTACAGCTTCAATCAAATCGGTCGCCGGCCTGACAACTGTTTCTCCTGTCGGTTGCTCATCACTGCGCTTGTCTGCGAAAGCCCGATCACGCTTGGCAACGGTTGCGATCGACGGTGCTGCATCCAGCTCGGGTTTTTGTTCGCGGCCGTTCGTCGAACAGGCGAGGAGTGTAACGCTCGTGAAAACAGTGATGGCCGAAAATCGTGCAGTGTAGGCGCATCGCATGGACATGGCACTCCCTTTTTGTGTTCTATGGAGTACAACGTCGGAAACGGTAAAGAAGGGTTAAATTTTTGCTAAATAGGCTTCGATTGCCTCCAGTTCGTAACCGGCATGCAGGCGGTTGGAACTACGTAACTCTCGGATTTGGTTAAGGTTATACCATGCGACATCCAGTAATTCAGTGTCGTCATAATGCTCGACTCGGATATCAATTTCTGCGCCAAAAATCATGTGATCGTTGCCTTTGTAACGATAAGGTCCGACTGCTGTAAACGTAGCGACGTAGAGCTCTAGCTCTTCCTCGAGTTCGCGTCGCACTGCTTGCTCTGGATCTTCCCGCCGCTCGATTCCACCACCGGGTAGCCCCCACCGGCGTTCTCGGCGTGCCCAAAAACTGGAATGTACGGCAAGAAAAAACTCATCTCCATGCTTTAGCACGCAGCGGGCTGTCTTATAGCGACCGCGGAAGCGCACTAGAATGCGGCAATGGTAGGCGCTGTTTTGTAGTGCTCGGTGGCGGCCTCAAACGTATGACCGATTTTTAGCGTTGCGAGGTCCCCACGAGGTGGGCCGACGATCTGCAGTCCCACGGGAAGTCCGTCTGAGGTGAATCCGCCAGGCACAGAAAGTGCTGGACATCCGGTGACTGTAATTGCGCAGCAGATAGTCATCCAATCGATGTAGCTTGCCATAGTCTCGCCTTCAATTTCTTCGACCCACTCGACGTCGGAAGGGAATGGCGGAACCTGTGCTGAGGGCAGTATTAAGGCGTCGAAGTCTGAAAAGTAGCGTGCTGTTTCTGCATAAATGCGGGTCCGGGTGAGTTCAGACTGGATGAGTTCAGTGGCGTTCAATTGCTGACCTTTTTCAATGTTCCAGATGGCGGTTTCTTTAGCGTGGTCGCGCCAGTTCGGGACGGACTTATCCAAAGCGTTGCCCAGCGTTGCTAATGCCGCCGCACGCTGAGTGTGAAAGACGTCCATAGCTCGCGACAGGTCGGGTCCTTCGGCCACGATGCTGGCACCTAGGTTGGCGCAAGTGTCTGCCGCGCGATCCATGACTTGCATAACTTCACGATCAATTGGCAGTCCGTGTAGCGTCGGTGCATAGCCAATCTTGATGCCGCTTAGATCGTCATAGGGTACAACTGCATCGAGAAATGATTCGCCACTCTCTGGGAGTGTGATCGGGTCTTTTGCATCGGGTCCAGCTTGGATTGAAAAAAGTAAAGCGGTGTCTGCGACAGTGCGAGCCATCGGTCCGGTCGTCGCCAGTCGTGCGAACCAGCCGAAGCCTTTAGCATTAGGTGTCCGGCCCATAGAAGGGCGAAAACCAACCACATTACAAAAGCTAGCAGGGTTACGCAGTGATCCACCCATATCGCTTCCATCCGCCAACGGCAGCATGCCGGTTGCCAGTGCGACGGCGGCACCACCACTAGAACCTCCTGGGGTTCGGGTGGTGTCGTATGGGTTCTTGGTGCTGCCAAAGAGGCTATTGAACGTGTTGGAGCCTAGTCCAAACTCAGGCATGTTGCTGTGGCCGATGAAAATCGCGCCAGCGGCGCGCATTCTGGCGGCAAGCGCATCGTCCGCGCGGGCAACGTTGTCAGCCCAAGGTACAAAGCCCTGAGTGGTTGCAAAGCCCGCAACTTCGACAGCATCCTTTGGTGCCATTGGTAGGCCGTGAAGCGGTCCTCTCTCCGCACTGGGTATCTCATCTGCTGCCGCCGCCAAAGCCAGCGCATCGGCTTCTGGCAGGAGTGAGACTAAGGCGTTCAACTCTGGATTGATCGCATTGATCCGACGATAGGTTTCTTTCATCGTCTCTACAGCGGACACGGTGCCTCGCTGTAAGTCGCGGCATAGTTTTGTGGCGTCTTGCATGTCGTTCTCTCCCTAATCTGCTAGCGTATTCTAGTCCACCTGTAAGCGTCTTTTTTTTCTAGAGCATTTCCATTTGCCAAACAGGCACATCGAGTGGCCGCTTCAAAAAAAGGCCACCTCCAATATTTACGAAATCGTTGTTCAATTGATCTTTGTACCACGCAGCAGAACGGACAGCCTGAGTCATGTCCGTTATATCCTGATCGCAGATATCCAGGTCTTCTTTAGTGAGTACACTAAGATACAGAACATGTTGGGTGGCTCGAGTAAGATTTTTCAGGGCTTGCCTGCAGTCTTTTGGAGACAAGTAGCCGAGCACATCGCTACAAATAACAAGGTCTGATGGATCGACGCCGCTATCAACCACGGAACCCTGACGCCAACCGTAGGTTTTACACAAGTAGGCGCTCACCTCGACACCTGTCCAACTTGCCTGCGGGAATTCTGTTTCAAAAGCTCCGAGCATGACGCCCGTGCCGCATCCAAAGTCAGTTCCTGAGTGGATTTCTATATTCAGGTAGCGAAGATACGCGGCAATAAAGTGGGCTTGTGCTTTTTGCTCTTGCGGTGAGACCGCCCGAGTCTCGGGGTTTTCGTAGTACTGATGGTAGTACGCTTGGTCGAACCTTTCCTCAGCCATAACCAGTCCTAGCTTTGCTAATTTCAAGCTAACGTTTGCATGCACGAGGTGCAACTCGTTCGTGCGCGGTGAGCGCTTGCATTCCTTGCACATCACTCTAGGGTAGAGGCTGTTTCATCTACGGACAATCCATGGCCGATCGATCCGCGGCCGGAGAAACTATGGCCGAGCATACAGGGGCTGAACAAACACGGACTGACCTTCCTGGGTCAGGTCAATTGGGACTTTTTGAAAATATCGACTGGCCAGTTTTTGGTGCCAGCGTGGTGCTTCTGTTAGGTCTTATTGTACCTCTGATGATGTATCCGGCAGAGGGTCGCGTCATGCTTGGTGAGGCCTTTGATTATCTGACACGTAATCTTGGCGTGCTGTACATTATCGCTGGAATAGGCTCACTTATTTACCTTTTGGTCCTCGCGCTTGGACCACACGGCAGCATTGTCTTTGCCCGGGAAGAGACGGCACCGCAGTTTTCAACCTTATCGTGGAGCGCTATGCTTTTTTGCGGTGGAATTGGCACTAGTGTTGTTTATTGGGGGACCATCGAATGGGCACACTATTTTTCTGCCCCGCCGTTCGCACTCGAACCTGAGAGTGCCGAGGCGCTGCTCTGGTCCACCAGCTATCCAATTTTTCACTGGGGATTTATTGGTTGGGCATTTTATTGTCTGCCTGGAATTGCCATGGGCTATGCCTACTACGTCAAAGGTGCGAGCACGTTTCGCCTGAGTGAGGCCTGCGTCGATGTGATACCCCGTTCGTGGCAGCCCATCATCAATCCTCTCATAGATGTCATATTCGTCGTCGGGTTAGTTGGTGCCTGCAGCACCGGGATCGGACTCGCCGTCCCGCTGATTGGCACGCTCACGAGCGACCTGTTCGATCTGCCGCGTGCGGAAATTGGCTTTGCGTTCGATGTCATTGTTATTCTGCTGATCACGGTGCTCTTTGCTCTGAGCGCGTGGCTGGGTCTTGAGAAAGGCATCAAACGATTGTCCAATGTGAATCTTGCGTTAGCTTTCCTGTTACTTGTTATCGTTTTGTTTACCGGTCCGACGCTTTTCATCCTGGAACTCAGTATAGAAACGATCGGACACTTATTGCAGAACTTTGTGCGGATGAGTACCTGGGCTGATGCTGGAGCAACTTCTGATTTTGTCGAGTCTTGGACTGTTTTTTACTGGGCATGGTGGTTAGCCCTGGGTCCGTTCATGGGATTGTTTATCGCTAAGATCTCGCGTGGACGCACGATTAAACAAATCGTTCTCGGTTGTTTGGGATATGGCACTTTAGGCTGCACTGTCTTTTTTCTTGTTCTTGGTAACTATGCCGCCTATCTGGAAATCAACGGTATTGTCGCTGTGTTGGAGACGGTTCGTGCGTCAGGATCACCGGACGCGATTCTGGCCGTGCTCAGAACGTTGCCATTTTCATCTGGTGTGATTTTCCTATTTATTGTTGTTGCCGTGATTTTTGCGGCGACCAGCTATGATTCTGCATCGTACACTTTGGCGACATCCGCGACGCGTTCTCTGGCGGAAGGAGAAGATCCAAGTCGCGCGCACCGCATATTCTGGGCTTGTCT